>JALWWR010000235.1 GCA_026993045.1 Thermodesulfatator sp. | reverse complement strand
GAGACCCTCTATGTGGGAGACTCACAAGTAGATTTTGAGCTGTGCCAAAAAGTAGGGGTACCCCTTGTGGCTTATAAAAACCCTCGCCTCCCAAGCTCTTATAAAGTAAATTCGTATCCTGAACTGCAAGCCTTACTTTCCTCTTTAATCAAAAAGGATTAAATTAATTTTAATTCCTCTGAGGTCTTTGATAATGGAAAGAGAAGCCCTTCGAATCCCTTTAGAAGATATACCCCCTGAGGGTCTAAGTTTAGAATTTGAGCTAGGGGGGGAAATCCTAGCCGATTGTATTCCCCTCTCGGCGCCTTTAGAGGCCCGGGTCTTCTTGATAAAACGAGGAATTGATGTTAAAGCCATAGGCCACGTGAAAACCGCGGTCCAATTGCAGTGTGACCGGTGTTTGGAAGAGTTTGTCTGGCCGGTGGAGGAAGATTTCGAAGTGGAATTTAGGCCCAAGGCCAGTATGCCTCATCGTGAAGAAACTCAACTAACTCGTGAAGATATGGAGGTAATCTTTTACGAAGGAGATAGGATCCCGGTAGATGACCTGGTCCGGGAACAGGTATTGCTAGCGGTGCCCGTGAAGAAACTCTGTCAAGAGGAATGTCAGGGGCTTTGCCCTTATTGCGGAAAAAATCTGAACCAAGGCCCTTGCGGCTGCAAGCTTCGTCGCGAAAGCCCCTTCGCCGTTCTTCAAGAACTATTAGCCAAAAAAGCCCACTCTTAAGGAGGTCACGCCATGGCGGTTCCCAAAAGAAAGAGTTCCAAATCGCGCAGCGGCAAGCGCCGGGCCCACAAACACCTGAAGGCCCTTTCCTTTTCAGTTTGTCCCCGCTGCAAGAGCCCCAAACTCCCCCATAGAATCTGCCCTAGCTGTGGCACCTATCGGGGAAAGGAGTTTCTCCCGGCTGAGGAAGTCTAGCCCGTGATCCGGATCGCTTTGGACGTCATGGGGGGCGACTTTGCCCCCCATGAGATATTAAAAGGGGCCCAGGAGACCCTTAAAAAGGTCCCGGACCTCAGCCTGGTCTTGGTAGGGCCGGAGGAGGTCTTGCGTTCTTTCCCCGCCTCTTCCAGAGCTGAACGGGTGCCCGCCCCGGAATGGGTCTCTATGGAAGAATCTCCGAGCGAAGCCTTACGCAAAAAACCCCGGGCTTCCATCCGGAAAGCTTTGGAACTGCTCAAGGCTGGAGAGGTACAGGCGGTGGTGAGCGCTGGAAACTCCGGAGCCACCTATGCCGGGGCCCTGTTTGTGTTAGGTCGTCTTCCTGGGGTGCGTCGACCGGCCATAGCCACGGTGCTACCCACCTTGAAACGTCCGGCGGTCCTCATTGATGCCGGAGCCAACGTGGATTGCAAGCCTATACACCTTCTCCAATTTGGCTATATGGGAGCCCTTTTTGCGGAAAAGATCTTGGGGATCCCCTATCCCCGCGTAGGGATCCTTTCCATTGGCGAGGAGGGGGGAAAGGGCAACTTCTTGGTTAAAAGGGCCCATACCCTTTTGAGCCAAAGCGATCTTAACTTTGTGGGAAACCTCGAGGGACGCCAGATCTATCTTGGAGAAGCCGAGGTCATTGTTTGCGATGGCTTTGTGGGAAATATCTGTCTTAAAGTCTCAGAAGGGGTGGCTGAAGCCGTAACGGAGATGCTCAAAATGGAGGTCAAAAAAGATCCTCTGGCTTTGTTAGGGTTTTCTTTAGCCCGCAAGGCCCTTCGCCGTTTCAAAAAACGTACGGACTGGCGGGAATACGGCGGAGCCCCTCTTTTGGGGGTAAACGGGGTGGTAATCATAGGCCACGGTCGCTCTGACGCCCTGGCCATCAAAAACGCCCTCCTAGTGGCTAAAAAATTTATTGAGACCCAACTGGTGGAAAGGCTGAGCGAAGCCCTCAAACAAGAAAAAGCCCAGAAAAATCAAGCTCTCCAATGAAAACCGCGGGTGCTTACATCTTAGGAACGGGACGGGCCCTCCCTTCACGGATCCTTACCAACGCTGATCTAGAAGAGATGGTGGAGACCTCCGACGAGTGGATAACTCAGCGCACCGGGATCAAAGAGCGTCGAATCGTAGCTGAAGGCGAGTCTAATAGCAAACTAGCCTTGGCCGCGGCCCGCACCGCTTTGGAGCGCTCTGGAGTTAGGCCGGAAGAACTTCATTTAATTATCGTAGCCACCCTTACCCCGGATTACCTCATGCCCTCGGTGGCCATCCTGGTGCAAGAAGCCCTAGGGGCCACCCAAGCCGGAGCCTTTGACCTCTCGGCCACCTGTTCAGGTTTCCTCTACGCCCTTTCTGTAGCGGACAAATTTGTCCGAGAAGATCCCAACCGCAAGATCCTGGTCATTGGAAGTGAAGTCCTATCCCATAAGACCAACTGGGAAGACCGCACCACCTGCGTGCTTTTCGGAGACGGGGCCGGGGCCGCGGTGGTCACCGGGTCTCCAGATGGCCGGCGCGGTGTCCTTTCCACCCATCTTCACGCCGACGGCTCCCTCTGGCACCTCTTGACCCTCAAAGGCTGCGGCTCCCTTTACCCGCCCTGCGATCCCCGGATCCCCAAAGAAGACTATTTTATTCGCATGCAGGGGCGCGAGGTCTTCAAACAGGCCGTGCGGGCCATGGAGGCCGTGGCCTTGGAGGCCTTGGAGAGCAACGGAATCGATCCCAAAGAGATAGCTCTTCTTATTCCGCATCAGGCCAACATACGCATCATCGAATATCTACGGGAACGGCTAGAGTTGCCCCCGGAGAGGGTCTTCGTGAACATTCATCGCTACGGGAACACCTCCGCGGCCAGCATCCCCATCGCCTTAGACGAGGCCCTGGAGGAGGGCCGAATCTCTCCCGGAGATCTGATCCTCAT
>JALWWR010000234.1 GCA_026993045.1 Thermodesulfatator sp. | reverse complement strand
ATAGAGACCGAAACGGTCAAGGAGTTGCGGGGAGAGGGGACCCTCCTCGGGATTCATGGAACCGACAAGGAGGAAGCGCCCGAACTCGGCGGCGGAAAGAAGAAGGGAAACGATGGAGGGGGGCAAAAGATTGATTTCGTCCACATAAAGCACTCCGCCCTCGGCCTGAGCCAAAAGCCCGGGAACAAAGACCCTTCGCCCGTGCTTTAAGGCCTCCTCCAGGCAAAGATGACCGATCAGGCGTTCCTCGGTTACCGAGAGGGGAAGATTCACGAAAGGGCCTTCGATGAGGCGGGAAAGCGCCCGGGCGGCGGTGGACTTGCCCGTGCCCTTTTCCCCGGAAAGGAGCACCCCCGAAAGCCGCGGGTTCACCGCACAGAGCTTGAGGGCAAGCTTCATCTCCTCCTGCCCTACAATGGCCGAGAAGGGATAAAGCCGCATGGTAGAAAGTTATGTTAACATTTGATCTCTCAACTTAGCGTAGCCCCCAAAGATTGGGGGAAGATCCCTGCTGGGAGGTATTCTATGAAAATCTTAAAGACCATCTGTGTAATCTTGAGTTATGTTCTCATAGCAGCCCATTTCTTGCGAGCAGGAAATATTCCTCTAGCCCTAGGTTTGGCTCTTTTTCCTGTCGTTCTTTTTATCAGGCATAGATTTTCCGAATGGCTCATAAGAGCCGGCCTCATCTTTTCCCTTCTAGTATGGCTGAAGACCCTTTTCCGGCTCTGGAAAATATATCAAATTCACCATCTTCCGTTTACCAAACCGGCTTTCATTCTAGGAGCCGTTATCCTTTTCACCTTTTTAGCTCTGGTTCTGACCGTGGTGGTCTCTAAGAAAAATGTGCAAACTTAAACACCGCCTGCAAATTCCGAAGGATTGAATCATGTATTATTAGCATAAGATAGAGAAAAAACGTCTTGGAGGAAAGGTGGAAATTCGGAAAGATCTTGAGGAAAAAGAAGAGGCCCTCCTTTCCCCCTGGGCGGCCAGGGCCCGGAGATCGCGGGGGAGGCTTAAGCCCGAGCCCGAATGCCCGCTTCGCACCTGTTTCCAGCGGGACCGCGACCGGATCATTCACAGCAAGGCCTTCCGGCGCCTCAAACACAAGACCCAGGTCTTCCTGGCCCCCACCGGCGACCATTACCGCACCCGGCTCACCCACACCCTGGAGGTGGCCCAGATTGCCCGCACCATCGCCCGGGCCTTAAGGCTTAACGAGGACCTCACCGAGGCCATCGCCTTAGGACACGACCTGGGCCACACCCCCTTCGGACACGCCGGAGAGGAGGTGTTAAACGAGCTTGTTCCCGGGGGCTTCAGGCACTATGAACAGAGCCTGCGGGTGGTGGACTGTCTGGAAAAGGAGGGCCGGGGACTAAACCTCACCCACGAGGTGCGGGACGGAATCGTGAAACACTCCAAGGGCCTCGGGCCCATCTTCGCCCCGGAGAAGGACCCGCCCCTCACCCTTGAGGCCGAGGTGGTACGCATCGCCGACCTTATCGCCTACGTGAACCATGACCTCGACGACGCCTTAAGGGCCGGAATCATCCGGGAACGGGACATTCCGGAAAGCGCTTTGCGCGTCCTCGGCCGAAGGCACGCCGCCCGCATCAACACCCTGGTTACGGATCTTGTGCGGGAGACGCTTTTGACGGGGGATGGCCGTCTTCATCTTTCGGACCGGGTTTTAAAGGCCTTAAGCGACCTTCGGGCCTTTCTCTTCGAGAGGGTTTATCGGGCCCGGGAGGTCCGCCAGGAGTTCGAGAAGGCCCGCAAGATCCTGATCGAGCTTTACGAATATTATCTCAACCGGGACTCAGTGTGGGAACGGGAGATGCCCTGCTACGATCAGGAAGTGCCCAAGGAACGCATAGTTTGCGACTTTATCGCCGGGATGACCGACCGCTATGCCCTCTATCTTTACGAAAAACTCTTCCTCCCCCGTCCCTACCCCGTGGTCTCCGCGCCGGAATAGCTCCGGGAATTGACCAGAAGCCAAAAACCCCTTACAAAAGAAATATGTATCGGCTGGGCTGGTTTTCCACCGGAAGGGACGAGGCCGCAAGGCTCCTTCTCAAGACCGTCCACGACCGCATCCGCGAGGGCTTCATCCCGGCCGAAATCGTCTATGTCTTTCTCTCCCGACGGCCGGGGGAAAGCCGGGAGTCGGATCTCTTCATCGACCTCTGCCGGGAATTAGGCCTTACCGTAATCCACCTCTCGGCCCGGGAGTTTGAGCCGGAACTGCGCCGAAAGGACCGCGACACCTGGCGCACCCTCTATCACCGGCGGGTGCTGGGGCTCCTTCCGGAAGAGGTGGATCTCGCGGTGCTTGCCGGCTACATGTGGGTGGTCTCGGAGGAGATGTGCGAGGCCCTTCCCATGCTAAACCTCCACCCGGCCCTTCCTGGAGGCCCGAAGGGCACCTGGCAGGAGGTCATCTGGCAGCTCATCTCGGCCCGGGCCGCGGAGACCGGGGTCATGATGCACCGGGTCACCCCGGTGCTTGACGAGGGCCCGGCGGCTACCTACTGCCGCTTTTCCATCCGGGGAGGGAGCTGGGATCCCCTCTGGGAGGAATGCGAAAGGAAGCTTCTCACCCGGGGCCTTTCGGCCTTAATACACGAGGAAGGGGAGGCCGAGCCGCTTTTCCGGAGAATCCGCGAGGAGGGCGTGCGGCGGGAGCTTCCCCTCATCGTCTACACCCTTAAGGCCTTTGCCGAAGGAGAAATCCGCTGGGATAGCCCGGGCCTGCCCTTAGATCTTTCGGCACGTATCGAACGGCATCTTGCGACCGGAGCCTGGAGGTGATCCGGGGGCACGGAGGCGAGGTCTATCATCTGGCCCGGGAAATGGGCCTTTCCCCGGG
>JALWWR010000233.1:309-2885 GCA_026993045.1 Thermodesulfatator sp. | reverse complement strand
GTCTTCAAAAAACTTTTTGGACTCGGAGACCCGCTTTCCGGCCACCCCTACCTCGGCCACCACCGAGGCGTAATAGTCAGGAAGGCTGGCCTCCCCCAGGGCTTCGCGGGTTTCATCGGAAAGCCCGGCAAGTCTCAAGGCGTTTCGGTTGTCCCCAGGCTCGAGCTCAAAACCTCCAAGTTCCCGCAAAATCCCTTTTCCTTCCTGCGGAAAATAGAGCCTTCTGGAAAGATAGACCCCCAGATTACCTTCTTCTCGAGTGAAAGAACTTTGGAGCGTAAAGTGGCCCCAGTCGGCAACCCCGTCGCCGTTGATATCCGGATCGTTTATCTGGAAAGAAAATCGCCCGGAGGGATCTATAGAGGTGGTAAAGTCCGGTGTTCCGTCCCGGTCCACGTCCAGAGCCTCTATTTCCCGGCGGTAATCCTTGAAACGTATATATCCGGTAAAGGAGATGCTGGAGGTGATGGAACCATCCGAAAAAGTAAGTTTGTTGTCTCCTCCTCCGTCGTTCACCGAGACGGTGAAAAAGGCCGCATTGCGCCTGGAGTCGGAATCAGAGAATTCCATGCCCCGGAGGGAAAGGAGAAGATGCCCGTCGTCGTTAAACTCGGCGTGCACTCCCTGAAGTCCGTCAAGGGCCGTGACCGCGCTGCCGAGAGTAGTTCCGGAGGAAAGGATCAAGCTTACCGGACTTCCCAAGACGTTTCCCTGGGCGTCATAGAAGGAGATATTCACCGCGGCCGAGGAATCAGTGAGGGTGAAGGAATCGGCGCTGGTGAAACTTACATCCGAACGACGGACAAAGATATGCTCCTCGTCCACTTTGTTCTGAGCCGTATCCTGATAGGAGAGGGTCAAAAACTGGAGATCTCCCGGGGAAGTGCTGCTGTCATCGGGAGCGGAGAAAAAGTGGGCCTGGTCCGAGACCGGAACATCCGTAAGAAAATACCACCTGTTTTCAGAAGCCTGGAAACGGTTGGCTGCAATCGTTCGAGTGAAGGCCTCACGGGCGAAGGCCTCGGTGAGCACGAAACTGTGCGTTTCGTAAAGACCAGAGAGCTTCACCACCAGGCGTCCCTGAGAATCGAGTTCTCCCAAAAGACCGAAGCGGGCGTTTTCCTCAGCGTTATATTTCTTCAAAATCTGCACCGCTCCCTGATCGGTCTCCAGGTTCACCCGAAAGGGATCCACGGTATCGTTTTCTGGATCGGCGTCAATGGGATTTCCTCGTTCGTCGTAAAGCCAGTTTTCAAGGACCCCCAAACGAAAGTAAAGGCGATAATACCGGTCGTCGGAGGTGTCCGAAGTGCCGCGTGTGTTCACCAACTGAAGAGAGCCCCAGGAACGAAGGGTATCGTTTCCTTCGATTGTGAAATAAGCTGCGCCTTCCGGATCATCCTGATCCAGGGCTATGACCAGCTCGCCGTTATCGATATAGGCCTTGATCCCCTGAAGGCCGTCCAGATCCTGCACCAGATCCTCAAGATCCACCCATCCGTTTCCGTTATGATCCGAAAGGAGGACGTCCGGAGTCCCGTAAGTGGCGAGTCTCTTTGAGGCCACCTCGTTCCCTTCGGCATCGAAAAAGCGCACCGTGAGATTCCCGGAAAAATTGAGATCTTCCGGAGAAACATCCCCAAGGTTTGCGACATATTGCGAGGGTTTTATCCAGGGTTCAAGCCCTGAGAAGATCTGCCGATCCGTTACGGAGGAGAAGTCGAGTTCCTTGCCGGAGGAAAGATCAAGTTTTCCGTCTCCGTCACCGCCGGCGACGCTTATTTCAAAGGAGACCGAGCCCTCTGGAGCCTGATCCAGAGCGAGATAGAGGAGGCCGCGATCGCCCTCGGTAAAGCCGGCCCTGAGCTCAGGGAGGGCGTTAAGTTCGGCCGCAAGGTCGGAAAGAGAAGCGCTTCCGCTAACCATAAGACTCTTTCGCCCAGTTTCTCGCCCTTCGGCGTCGTAGAAGACGAAAGTGAGCGTAACTTCCGAACCTTCGTTTAAATTCACCGCAGAAGGGTTGTCGAACCAGAGGATGCTTTCCTTCCGGCCACGGGCCGGGACGTACTGCGGACCCCAGACCCCCTGATCCCGAAGATAGGCCAGGAAGGAATCCGCCGGAGGGGGGGCTTCCGCGCCCAACTCAAAGTAGGCGTAGCCTCTGGAAGAATTGGGATCCAGTTCCAGCACGATGCGCCCTTCATGGTCGATGTAGGCCCGAAGGCCCTCCAGAGCATCGAGTTTTCCGAGGATGTCCGTAAGACTATCTCCCGGTTCGATATCAACCGACAGTTCGCGGACTTTAAAACCGTTTTCCATTTCGTGAAGGATCTGCCGGCCGCGGGCGTCGAAAAACCGGACATAGAGACGATGAGGGGGATCGTTGAAGACCACGGAGTCCGGATTTACGATGGGAAGGCGGCTGCGATAAGCGCCGGCCAGAGGGACTTCGCTGCGAAAGGCCTGGCGGTCGAGGCGGGCGGCGGCCACGTATTCCGGATGCACCGAAAGGAGGGAGTTTATCTCAATGCTTGCGGCGTCTATTCCGGAAAAGAAGGTGTTAATCCCCACCGAGG
>JALWWR010000233.1:0-299 GCA_026993045.1 Thermodesulfatator sp. | reverse complement strand
AATCCCCGAGGTGTCGTTTGAAAAACCGAAGGCCCAGCCTTCCTGAGCCTGAAAGACCAGGCGTCCGTTTCGCACAAAAGCCCGGACGCTTTTCTCCGGATTAAAACCGTTAGCCCTCAAGGCCTGGTTGATTTGTTCTTCCACATCGTTAAGGGTGGCATCCGCGGGGAGGGAAAATTGGATCTTTACCGGGGTGAGTTTTCCCTTCGGGCCCCTTACCCATAGAAAGAGGCTTCCACTGCGGTTCAGATTTCGGAAAAAGGGTAAATTTTTGAGATACTGATCGGTCTGATAGAGTC
>JALWWR010000232.1 GCA_026993045.1 Thermodesulfatator sp. | reverse complement strand
TCGAGGACTATCTCCTTCAGACCTCTACGGAGGTAGGGGGAGAGCTTACGGTAAAGGGCAAGGGCATAGTGGGAGGAGAGGTTACGGTAAGAGGTCGAGTCCAGGCGAGCGCCGTGGGTTCGCCGGCGCATGTGCCCACTCTTATCCGGATCGCCCCTCTAGACGATCTTCTGGAACAGGAAAGAAAAATCCGGGAAAGACTAGAATGGGTGGAGACTCACCTCGAGAAACTGAAAACCATTCTCAAAAAGACCTCCACACGCCCCCCTTCGGATTTTCTGGATAAAGCTAGAAACTTTATCGAACGTCTTGAGAAAGAAAAAAAAGAACTCGAGAAAAAGGTGGAAAGAATCAAACAAGAAATGGACGAACGACAGCGGCGATTCCTTGAAGTCTGGGAGCGTCTTTACGGGAATTCCAGAATATGCATCGCGGGAAAAAGCCGGGAGTTCAGGGAAGATCTACGAGGACCGCTTAAGATTTTCCTGGAGAGAGGAGAAATAACCGCGATCTGTCTGCTGTAAAATCCAAAGGGAACCCTAGAAAAGGCTCTGTTGGCGGGGAGCGTCCGAAGGTGCAGGACCTTCCTCCTCGGAAAAGATAGAAACCACCCCGTAGACCCCATCGTAGCCGGGACGCACAAAGACCCGTCCTTCCCGCACCCTCTTTAGACCTTCCAGGATCCGTTCCGGGACGAACTCCGAAAGCTCTGAGAGAGATTTCTCAAGAAGAAGGGCCAGTTCGCTCCCGGCAAGCTCCACGAGTTGTCGATAGGTCCGCTGAACCTGTTTGCTCTGAGGCCCCACCCCTAGGGCCTCGGCGACAATCTCTTCCAAGGGCACCAAATGTACCGAAAGGGGTTTTCCCGGAGGGCGGAAGCCCTCGGGCCGATCCGCAAGCTCCTCCACCCGGTGCATAACCCCTACGGTGAGAGAACCGCCGCAGACCGGACATCTTCCTCCGTGGTCCCGGGTCTCAGCGGGAGAAAAAAGCACCCCGCAAGCCCGGTGCCCATCAAAGTGATATTTACCCTCTTCAGGATAAAACTCTACCGTGAAGGCGAGATCGCCTTCCTTCAAGGCCCTTTGGATAGCCTTATAGCCCATAGGATACCAAAAGGCGTTGGCTTCCCGGCCGAGTTTTCGGGGGGAATGGGCGTCAGAGTTCGAAACTAAGGTGTAACGATCAAGGGCCGAAAGGCGCCAGTTCATCTCCGGGTCCGAGGAAAGTCCGGTCTCAAGGGCCCAGATATGCTCTACCTCTTCTTCGAAACATTCCTCCAGGGAATCAAAGCCCGAAAAGGCCCCAAAGACCGAGTACCAGGGAGTCCAAACGTGGGCTGGGATGATTATAAGGTCTGGAGAAATGTGACGCAGGATGCGTATCAGATCCTTTACCGGGACCCCGAAGGTGGGACGCCCGTCAGCCGAAAGATCTCCCAGCCGGGAAAGCGCCAGATTCACCTCCCGCACCACTTCAAGAGAGGGGGCGAGGATCACGGTATGGATCCGGCGGTTGCGGCGGCTGTTCTGAGAGAAGATGTTGGAGACTTCAGCCGAAAGGATGAAGCGGGGCCCCTCCGGGGCCTCCCGCCAAACATAGAGTCCCTCTTCGGGGGCCGGCTCGAGGAGTTCGCAGAGTTCCCGAAAATATTCCGGATGGGTGAAGTCTCCGGTACCCACCAAAGATAGGCCCTTTAGGCGGGCGGCCCGAACCAGCGCCGGGATCCCCATCTCTCGGCTGGTGGCTCGGCTAAAGCGACTATGTACATGAAGGTCCGCTAGATAATACTTTCCTCGCCACTCCTCAGGTGGCCATTCGTTTCGCCTTGCAAGGCCCATCTCTCCTCCGTTTGACGGTTAAGCTGCCCGCTGGTAATGGTAATACCATGATTCCGGTACGGCAGCCAGAAGTAGTGGAAAAGATCCAGGCTGGAGAACGTCTCTCTCCTGAAGAAGCCCGGGAACTGTATCAGGAAGACCTTCTGGTCCTTGGGATATTGGCCCGAGAGGTGAGAAGACGGCTTAATCCCGAACCCATTGTTACCTATATCGTAGATCGAAATATCAACTATACCAATATCTGCCTGTCGGGATGTAAGTTTTGCGCCTATTATCGCCCTCCGGGAGACCCCCAGGGGTACGTATTATCCTTTGAAGAGCTGGCCCGTAAGATCGAAGAGACCTTGGCCTTAGGGGGATATCAGATCCTCCTTCAGGGAGGGCTGCACCCGGATCTCCCGCTGAGTTTTTACGAAGAAATGTTAGCCTATATAAAAGGCCGTTTCCCAGAGATCCATATCCACGGCTTTTCACCGCCGGAGATCGTTTTTTTCGCCCGCAAGGAGGGCCTGAGCCTTAAGGAAGTGCTAAGACGCCTTATCGCTGCAGGGCTTGATTCCATTCCTGGGGGCGGGGCCGAGATCCTGGTGGACCGAATACGCCAGAAGATCTCCCCTAACAAGTGTTCCGCCGAAGAGTGGCTTTCGGTAATGCGCGCCGCGCACCATCTAGGGCTCAAGACCACCGCCACCATGATGTTTGGCCATATCGAGACCCTGGAGGACCGGATCGAACATCTCCTTCGCCTCCGGGAGCTTCAGGACGAAACTGGAGGCTTCACGGCCTTTATCCCCTGGCCTTTTCAACCCGGAAACACCCAGCTTCCGGTACCCAAGGCCACGCCCGTGGAATACCTCAAGACCTTGGCCTTGGCCCGCATCTTTTTAGACAACATCCCCCACCTCCAGGCCTCTTGGGTTACCCAAGGGGCCAAAGTAGCGCAAGTAGCCTTGGAGTTCGGGGCGGATGATTTTGGGAGCACCATGATCGAAGAAAACGTAGTAGCCGCAGCCGGGGTAGCCCATAGACTTTCAGAAGAAGAGATACGCCGGATCATCCAGGAGGCC
>JALWWR010000231.1 GCA_026993045.1 Thermodesulfatator sp. | reverse complement strand
CAGGGCCAGGCTGCGGGCCACGTTGCGGGAGCCGGGGAGGATCACTAGATGGGCCTCTTCTAGCGCCCGGGGCTCGGTGGTAAAGATCACCTCCACCTCTTCTTCCTGCCGCAAGGGGTCAAAATCTGAAAAGTTAGCCAAGTAAGGATAGGCCAAGATCGCAATCTTGAGGCCGGGGGAGCGGGAAAAAGACCCTGAGAGGCGCAGAGAAGCGCTGTCTTCTTCCAAAAAGGAGTCTCCAAAATGAGGAAGAAGCCCCAGGGCCCGAAGCCCCGTAAGCTCTTCTAGCATCTTGAGCCCTTCTTCAAAAAGCCTGGGATCCCCCCGGAATTTATTTATTACGAAACCTAGAGAATATTTTTTAAGCTCCGGCACCAAGGCGTAGGTGCCCCAAATCTGAGGAAAGATGCCCCCGCGATCAATATCGCCAATCAAGACGTAAGGCATTTTAAAGGTCTTAAGGAGTTCGTAATTAGCCAGATCTCCTTGAAGGAGATTTAGTTCCGCCAGACCTCCAGCCCCTTCTACTACCACTAGATCGTTTTCCTGAAGGAGCTCTTCCAAGACGCCAAAGACTCGGGAACGGTAATCCTCTCGAAAGGGTTTAAAACTTCCGGCTTGGAGCAGGCCTTGAGAGCGGCCCAGAAATATGATCTCGGCTTGCCGTTCAGCCAAAGGCTTAAGCAGCAAAGGGTTCATACGCACCGAAGGCTGGCAACCAGCCACCAGGGCCTGATAGGCCTGGGCCCAGGCCATCTCCCCTTCGGCCGTGGCGAAGGCGTTGAGACTCATGTTTTGGGCCTTAAAAGGGGCCACTTTAAGCCCCTGACGAGCGAAATAACGGGCGGCCAGAGCCGTAAGGAAGCTCTTTCCCACCGAAGACATGGTGCCCACAAAGGCTAAAGCCCGCCCTCTAGGACTCATTTGCTAAACCTCAACCAAAGGTCCCAAGCGATGGCTAGGAAGGAACAAAGGAAAATCACCCAATAATTCCAGCGTTCTTTAGAGATCTTAAGGCTTGAAACCAGGTAGTGTAAGGCCTTAAGATCCTCCTCTGAAAGGCTTTGAGGCTCCTGAAGTTTGGTCAAAAGTCTTCTTTCTTCAATAACCCGCCGACGGCGGAAAGAGATATAGGCCCGGAACATGAAAAAGACCATGTTCCCGCATACCCCCAGATACCAGAAGAAATCGATAAGGGCCGGATGGTAAGCCTTAGCAATCAAAATAAGTCTCAAAGAGATGGAACCGGTAAGGCCTAAGGAAAAGGCCGCCCAAGAGACCCAGGCCGGCAACCGGTGCGGAATTTCGGCTTGATTCGCCTTAGACTTTAAAATCTCCATCCTTGATCGCCTGGTCCCAAGTTTTAAATCCTTTTCTGAGGGATCTCAAGGGAGCTTTATGGCTCTTGGAGTCCAGTCCAAGCCCAAACCTTTCAGACGGCCCTTTTCGCGAAGATCGCCAGGGAGTAATTTAGAAATATGCCCAGGCCTTTGGCACTCCCTTTTTATCAGGAACCCCAAGGGATTATCCGCCTCTCGGCCTCAGCCGGAGCTGGAAAGACCTATCGTCTAGCCCAACATTATTTAAAGCTCCTCAAGTGCCTCTCACCTCCTTCTGAAAAAAGCCTTTTGGGGATCGTGGCCCTCACCTTCACCAACCAGGCCGCGGCTGAAATGCGAGAACGGATCCTCTTTTTCCTAAAAAACGTGGCCCTAGCCACCTCTTTGGGCAAGGAACTGAGCGCTGGCACCGGGCTGACCCCGGAAGAGGCCCGGGCTTGGCTTGAGACCATCTTTTCCGCCTACCATGCCTTTCAAGTGCGAACCATCGATAGTCTGCTCTTCACCCTGATACGGGGGCTGGCCCTGGAGCTAGGACTGCGACCGGAACTTTCCGCCGAGATCCGGGAAGAATACTTCTTGAACCAGGCCTTTGACCAGTTGCTTTTTCGTTTGCGAGAAGATCCCACTTTGGAAGAGGTCTTTGTCCAAGCCCTTTTTACTTTCCTAGAAATTGAGGGCCGGGGAGGTTTTAATCCTGAATTCCATTTCCGACGCCGCCTGCGGGATATCTATAAACTCTGCCATCAAAAATTAGGCGCCCGGCCCCTGAGCCAGACCTTAGACCAAAAACACTTATGGGAACTGGAAGAGAGTCTGCGGGCCCAGGGACAGGCCCTTTGGGAAAAGCTTCAGGCCCGCGGGGCCTCGCTCCTTTATGGTTGGGGAAAACACTTGCAGGACCCCAGTCGGTTTTTCTGGAGCAAGCTCTTTCAGAAAGACTCCCTTCGTCAGGCCCTACCTAAAGGTTTTCGAGAGCTGGCTGAAGAATTGGACCCCGATTTTCAGGCCCTCAAGGAGACCCGCGAAAAGTATTTGTGGCTTAAGGCCCAGGCGGAAGTCGAGCCTTACCTGCGTCTTTTCGAAGAGCTCTCCCTGGAACTTTTAAATTTACGAAAGGAAAAAGGCCTGCTTTCCGCTGGAAGCTGGACCGAACTCCTGGTCCAATTCTTAGAGGCCTACACCCCGCCCCTGATATATCTCAAATTGGGGGCCCGATTTAAACATTTCCTGATCGACGAATTCCAAGATACCAACCGCCTGCAATGGAAGGCCTTGGAGCCTTTAGTAGCCGAGGTGCTGGCCGTGGGAGGGAGCCTCCTTTATGTAGGAGACGTAAAACAAGCCATTTACATGTGGCGAGGGGGAGACCCTTCTCTTTTCCAGGAGGTCCCCCAGAACCTACCGGCGGAGGTATGGAGCGAAAGCTTGCATTACAATTTCCGTTCCGCCCGGGCCATCGTGGAATTCAATAACCGCTTTTTTTCGCGCCTGCTAGAAAACCGCCAGGCCATCGTGCGCCAATTTTTATACGGCGCCGATCCCCGTAAACACCCCCGGCACTGTCCGGTGGTGGAAGAGGTCTCCCAGGCCCTGGCCGCGGCCTTCTCCGAGGTGAAACAGAAGCCCCGTCCCGAGGCCCCTCAGGGAGAAGTCAAGCTCTGGAACCTCCCTTCCGAAGAGGAACGGGAGGGCTTCCGGGCCGCGGTCTTAGAGTTATTGAGAAAACTGGTCTCTGACCTTTTGAGCCGGCAAGATCCCGAAGAAACCGTGGCCATCCTGGTGCGCGAGAACCGAGAGGCCGAGGAGATCGCCGCCTACCTCCTAGAACAAAACCTTCCAGCGGTCACTGAAAGGGCCTTGCGTATCGAAGGCTCCCCCCTGGTAAAAGGAATCCTTTCTCTCCTTCATTTCTTGGATTATCCCGAAGACGAAACCGCCTTGGCCGGCTTTCTCCAAAGTCCCTTAATAGAGCAAAAATTTTCCTTTGAAGCCCTGGAAAAGGCCCTTCGAAAAGGAGAGCTTAAAGACTGGCTTAAAGAGGAAGCCCCCGAAATTTGGGACCTTTTACGATCCCTTTCGCAACGTCTCCTCTATCTTTCCTTGTATCAGTTGGTCCAAGAAATCATCGACCTTTTCCGGCTGCGAGAAAGGTTCCCCGAAGAGTCTTTTTATCTTTCTCGGTTCCTCTCTGCGGTCCTCCTTTACGAAGAGGAGACCCTGGGTCTCACGGACTTTCTGGCCCGCTGGGAAGAAGAAGGCGGGGAGGAAAAGATCGGGCTGCCGCGAGAGCTCAAGGCAGTCCGGGTTTTTACTATTCACGCCGCTAAAGGTCTGGAGTTCACCTCGGTGATCCTCCCTTATCTCACCTGGCATCCCCGGGCCCGGGACGACCTCGTGGTCTTAGAGAATGGGCTCTTTCGGGCTCAGACGGGTTCAGCGCAACCTTTGGTACAAGCCAAATTGCGGGAAAAGGGACGGGAGGTGCTGGAAACCTTGAATCTTTTATATGTGGCCTTCACCCGCGCCCAGAAACGATTGCACATCTTCTTGCCGGAAAAGACCTCTCGCTATAGCGTGGGAACTGTTACCCGGGAGCTTTTAGGGCTATGAAAGTTCGTCTTTTTCAACAAAGAAGGCCCTTGCGACTTTTAGGAGAGCGAGATGAAGAACGGCTAGAAGGTGAGATGGCCCATCTGGCCCTTTACTTCCTCTCTTCATACACCGGAAAGCAGGAGGAGCTGGAGCAGGCGGTACATCAAGCCTTGGCCCTTTATCCTGAACCCTTGGAAAGGCGGGAGCACCATTTTCGCACTTTGGTGGAAACTTTGAGCCAGGCCTTGAAGGAGCCCCGAATCCGCGCCCTTTTCAAACCCGGGCTCAAGGATCTCCGGGAACATCCCTATGTGAAACTCCGGTCTTCCAACCTGGAAATTCACCGCCCGGATCGCATTATCTTCTTCCCCGAAGGTCCTTTGGTGGTGGAGTACAAACTGGCTCGTTTGCAGAGTTCCCACGTCTTGCAACTGCGGGAATATCTCCGGGATCTTTCCCGGATCTGGAAGGCCCCCCTTCGCGGGGTCCTGGTGGGGCTAAGGCCCCCGGCCTACCGAGAGGTCAAGCCTTGAAAAGAGCCCTTTTTATCCCCCCGGAAGCTGGCTTTCTGAAGACCCTGGCCCGGTGGTTCAAAGAACATCATCCTGTAAGGGAATGGCCGGAGGCGACCTTCATTTTTCCCACCCGAAGGGCCGGGCTTTATTTCCAGTATTATTTGGCCCAAGAACTAAAAGCGCCCTTTCTTCCTCCTCGAATCTACACCTTAGGGGATTTCATTAACGAATGGGCCGCAAGGTTAGATCCTCGGCCTTTGATCCCGGCGGCTGAAAGGGCCTGGTGGTTGTACCGTCTGGCCCAGCGTCCTCCCCTATTCGGTTCCCTTTCTGAGAGTTTTGATCGTTTCCTGCCCTGGGGCCTTAAGCTCTCCGAAGTCTTGGAGGAACTGGAAAAGGAAGAAGTGGAGCCCCGAGATCTCCCTTATCCCCCGGAAGATCTACCCCCGGCTGCCCAGGAGCTCCTGGCCCATCTAGCCCAGATCGGAGAGGACTATCGCCGGCTGCGAGAGGAAAAGGACTTTACCACCCCGGCTGAAAGGAGTCGTCTTTTAGCTAAAAAACTAGGAGAAGTCCTTCCTCCTGGAAAGTATTACTTCTGCGGCTTTGCGGCCCTGAGTCAGACCGAAAAAAAGATCCTGGGACACCTCCTTGAGGCCGGAGGAGAGGTCTTTTTTGAGGCCCCCATGGAGGAAAGGCCTGAGTTTCTAGAGGATATCCTGAATTTCCTCCATCTTCGCCCGGAAGCCTTCCCTTCCAGCAAGTTTCGCCCTCCCCGGATCACTTTTCGGGTGGCGGCGGACGTGCATCAGGAATGTGAAAATTTAGCTCGCCTCCTTCCCCGGAGTGTTAAGGCCCCAGACGAAGTGCTCATCCTCTTGCCGATAGCTAGCCACCTTTTGCCTTTGCTTTATAGCTTGCCTTCCGAAGTCCCCCTTAACATCACCTTGGGGTATCCCCTTCGGCGCTCTCTCCCCGCGGCCTTCCTCCTCCATCTTATAGACCTTTACGAAAAACGGCTGGCCCAGCGCTATCCGGCCACCCTCTACCTGGCCTTCCTCAAACATCCTTACCTCCGGACCCGTCTTCCGGATTCTCCAAAAGCCTTACGAAGAATTGAGACCCGACTTCGAGAACATGGGAGCCCCTATCTCACCCTGGAAGAGATCGAGGCCTTAACGGAAAATCCCGCCCTTAAAGAGATGCATGAGGAATTCCTGCGGCCCTTTGAAACCTTAAAAACCCCCCGTCAATTCGCGCAGCTCCTTTACCAGGTCTTGGACCAGGCCCTGGAGCCTTTTAAAGAAAATCTAAAGACGGCTCAAGACAACCAGGACCTCTTGGCCCGCCATTTCTTATGGACCTTGGAGAACGAGATCTTGCCCCTTTTCACTACCTCTCCCCTGGCCGACGAACCCCTAAAACCCGAGACCCTTTTCCGTCTCTTTCGAGAACTTTTGGCCGGGGCCAAGGCCCCCTTTGAAGGCGAACCTCTGCAAGGGCTTCAGGTCATGGGGCTCCTGGAGACCCGTCTCCTTTGTTTCCGGCGCGTGATAGTGCTAGACGCCAACGAAGGGGCCCTACCCTCCCCGGAAGAAATCAATCCTTTGCTTCCTGAAGGTCTGCGGCCCGCCCTGGGGCTTCCGCCGCGGTCCCGTCAGGAAGTCCTGGAGCGTTTTCACTTCTTCCGCTTGATCCGGGCGGCCCGAGAGGTGGATATCTTCTACCTCTCGGTGACCGAACCCTCTCCCCGCAAACCCCCGCTAGTCCGCAGCCGGTATGTAGAGAGGCTGCTTTGGGAAAAAGAACAGCGTCAACGGCGTCTTCTAGGCCCCGAGGCCTTGAACCATTTGCCTTTAACCCTCAAACCTCCCCGCTGGGAGACCGGTCTTCCTAAAGGGAAAGCTGAAAAGGAGGCCTTGGAGAAGCTTTTACAGGAACGGGAGATCAGCGCCTCTTTCTTGGAGACCTATCTCGACTGCGCGGCCAAGTTTTATTTTCGATATCTTTTAGGGTTGCGCCCCCCGGAAAGGATCTCCGAATACGACCCCGCCGAACTGGGAGAGCTGATCCATCGGGTATTGGAGCTTTATTTTAAACCTTACCAAGGGCGCTATTACTCCCCTGCGGAAGAGGACCCCGAGGCCCTGCTTGAGATCTTTAGGCGAGAGTTTCGCCGCCACCCCCTTTATCACCGCTTGGGCCCGGAAAGACGGCTCTTCATCTCTCGCACCGCCGAGTTCCGCCTCCGCCGCTACTTAGCCCGGCTCAAAGAATTTCCCCCTTTTCAGATAGTTAAAATCGAAGAAGAGGTGCGTTACACCCACCCCCAATGGGGCCTCCGCTTTTACGGCCGTATAGACCGCATCGACCGGTTCGACCAGAAAGAGGTAATCCTAGATTATAAGACCGGGGGCCGGATCCGTTCTCTGAGTTTGAAACGCCTAAAGGCCCTCCTCGAAGAACCCTTAGACGCCCCTCCCACTTTGGAAGGTCTGCGTCATCTCAAGGAGCGAATGCCGGATCTCCAGCTCATGCTCTATCTCTTTCTTTGGCAGCAGGCCGAAGAGGCGGTCTACATCCATTTGGCTGCGGGTAAAGGTTCGGAGCTTTTCAAACCTCTCCTCTACCAGCCTCCCTTTAGCTCGGTGCGGGAAGGTTTCAGCCCAGCCGAGATCCAAAAGTTACGCCAAGAGACCTTTCCCAAACTCCTAGAAAGCCTCTTGAACCATCTACTTGAGGCCCCGGCCTTTTTCGTCCCCGAGCCTCCACCCCGCTGTCGCTACTGCGACTACCGCTACGCCTGCCCCCTCCGACGACCCTGTTAAACGTAAAATCCTTTGCGGAGCTTTTCAGCTTCCACGCCAAAAAAGAGGGCCGCCTCCGAGAGGGTCTCCCGCAGGGGCCCTTCAGGAAGTTCCTTCAACAGTTTTTCTAGCTCTTGGGCCCGGTCGGCTAACACCCCGGCCAGAGTCTCGGCCTGACTGCGGGACAAGGGATCCTGGGCCAAACGTTCTAACAGGGGAAGCATTTCTTCCACCAAAGACACCGCGGGGGCGAAATCTTCCACCTGCCGGCCCCGGTTCAAGGCCTCTTCTAAATAGGCCTCAAACCGGCTCTCCGTCTGGCCAGTTTTCTTTTGGGCGTTAAAATTATGAAAAATACTGGGATCCCAATATACCTTCATGACATCCTCCTTTCTTACTATCCTATAATAACTTTTCGGAAGGAGGCAAGAAAAATGAAATTAAATTGGTTTCAGACGAGCCCGTTTAAGGAGAAAGAAACTGGGTCCCGCTGGACTTTAAAGCTTCGAGGCTATCTTATCGGAGGGATCTTTTTCTTGGGACTCTTGCCTTGGCTTTCAGGTTGCGGCCCGGCGGTGGTAGCCGGCGGGGCCACGGCCGGCTACAAAGTAGCCACCGACCCCCGCTCTTTAGGACGGCAGACGGACGACGCCACCCTCACAGCCAAAGTCAAACTGGCCTTGCTTAAAGATCCTATCACCAAGGCCCGGAAGATAGATGTAGACACCGTGGAGGGGGTGGTGACCTTGACCGGGATAGTAGAAACGGAGGCCCAAAAATTGCGAGCGGAAGAGATCGCCCATGAGTCTTTATCCCGAGACCTTTGATGTCATAGTAATTGGAGCGGGCCACGCCGGCATCGAGGCCGCTTTAGCGGCCTCCCGTCTGGGCTGTCGGGTATTGGTGCTCACGGTGAACCTTGAGCGCATCGGGGCTATGAGTTGCAATCCCGCCATCGGAGGGCTGGCCAAGGGCCACTTGGTCAAGGAGATCGACGCCCTGGGGGGCGAGATGGCCCGGGCCATTGACGAGACCGGCATCCAGTTCCGCAAGCTCAACACCCGCAAAGGCCCGGCGGTGAGGGCCACCAGGGCCCAGGCCGATCGTATGCGATACCAGGCCCGTATGTACCGGGTCCTCACCCGCGCTCCCCGGGTGGTGGTGAAACAAGGAATGGTGTCGCGGCTTCTGGTGCGCGGGGGACGCATCCAGGGGGTGGCGACCCGGGTAGGGGAAGAGTATCGGGCCCGGGCGGTGGTGGTCACCACCGGGACCTTTTTGCGGGGTCTCATTCATATCGGTCTTGAAAACTTTGCCGCCGGACGTATGGGGGATCCCCCTTCCAATCGCCTCTCCCGTTCTCTTCAGGAATTAGGCTTTGAGATGGGCCGGCTCAAGACAGGGACCTGTCCTCGGCTAGACGGCCGAACCATTGACTACTCCCGGCTGGAGGTTCAGTGGGGAGACGAGCCCCCGCCGCTCTTTTCTTTTCGGAACCGCGGCCGGCGGCCCCCCTTGCCTCAAGTCCCCTGTTTTATCACTTACACCACCCCTGAGACCCATGAGATCATCAAAGGGGCTGTGGACCGCTCGCCCCTTTTTACCGGAATCATAAAAGGGGTGGGGGCCCGTTACTGTCCTTCTATTGAGGACAAGGTCTTTCGTTTCCCGGATCGGCCCCGACATCAGATCTTTTTGGAGCCTGAGGGCTTAGAGACGGTAGAGGTCTATCCTAACGGGATCAGCACCAGCCTTCCGGTGGACGTCCAGTGGCGAATGGTAAGGAGCATTCCAGGGCTTGAAAAGGCCGAAATCATGCGTCCCGGCTACGCCATCGAATATGATTACGTAAACCCCATCCAGCTAAAACCCACTCTAGAGACCAAACGGGTGGCAGGGCTTTTTTTGGCTGGCCAAATAAACGGGACCTCGGGTTATGAAGAGGCCGCCGCCCAGGGCTTAATAGCAGGCATCAACGCCGCCCTGTGGGTCAAAGAAGAAGAGCCCCTGATCCTGGATCGTTCCCAGGCCTATATCGGGGTCCTGATCGACGACCTGGTTACCAAAGGCACTCAAGAACCTTACCGGATGTTCACCTCCCGGGCCGAATACCGCCTTCTGCTGCGGGAAGACAACGCCGATCTCCGGCTCACCCCTCTGGCCCGAAAGCTGGGCCTCATTTCAGAAGAGGACTGGGCCCGTTTTGAAAAGAAAAGGAAAGAGCTAGAAAGGGCCCTAGAGTTTTTACGTCAATTTAAGGTGCGCCCGGAAAGGGTAAACGGGATCCTTGAAAGCCTAGGGGCCAGCCCTCTAAAAGAGCCGATCAAACTCTACGACCTAGTCCGAAGACCAGACGTCCCTTTAGAGAAGATCCTTCCGGCCTTCCCCGAACTGCAGGACTTCTCCGAGGAAGTCTTGGAAGAGGTGGAAATCGAGACCAAGTACGCCGGATATATACAAAAGCAACCGCAGGACGTAGAACGTTT
>JALWWR010000230.1 GCA_026993045.1 Thermodesulfatator sp. | reverse complement strand
GCGCTGGGCCGAGGGGGTGCGGGAGATGATCCTGAAGGGCTCCTGGTGGATCCCCTCCATTAATGGAGAGCCCCACATTACCAAACCTCTTATTCCTTACTGGCTCATAAGGGGCTCGGCGGCTCTTTTTGGGGGCTTAAACGAATTTACGGTGAGGCTTCCGGTGGTCCTTTGTTCTTTGGGTACGCTGGGGGCTTTTTATTTCCTTCTCCGAGCCTTTTTCAACTCTTTTTGGGCCCTTACGGGCACTGGGATTTTGGCTACCACCTGGGGCTTTGCAGCTTACGCCCGGGTGGCTCAAAGCGAACTCTACCAGCTTTTTGGTATTACCTTGGCCTTGGCTTTTTATTTTCACTTCCGGGAACAGAAACGGTTGGTAGGCTACCTTGGATTTTGGCTTTCAGCGGTATGGGCGGCCTTATCTAAAGGGCTTCCGGGCCTGGCGGTGCCCATTCTGGTAGCCCTAGTAGATTTAGGGCTTTATCGTTCTAAAAGACATCTAAACCTTAAAAGCCTTTCGGCCGCGGGTTTAGGGCTAAGTATTTATTTTGGGCATTACTACGCTCTGGCTAAGGCCTTAGGAAGCGAGCTTCCCTTTCATCTTTGGATCCGGGAAAACCTTCTCCAGGCCGTAAGTCCTTATGACAATCGGGAACCTTTCTACGTCTATTTTTATTACTTGCCAGAGCTCCTGTTGCCTTGGACTCTTTTTTTCTTGGCGGCTCTTCCCTGGGCCCTGCGGCGTTGGTCCCTTCTTTCCCCCTCCGAACGGGTGGCCCTGCTCGGTATAGGAGCCATTTTTTTACTTTTTACGGTGGCGGAAGCCCGGCGCTCTTACTATATTTTGCCCATCCTTCCGTTGTGTGTATGGCTCATGGTCTTTTACATCAAGGATCATCTGGAAGCCCCTTCTCGAATAGGAAAATTTTTGTTTTATCTTCAAGGGCTGTTGACCTTTCTTCTAGGAGCGGCCTTAATAAGCGCCCCGTTTATCGCTCTTCCCTTTGAATCTTCCTTAAAGGCTCTTTATTTTAAAGCGGTCTTGGGCGTGGCCGGCCTTTGGACTTGGTTTAGTCTCTTTTGGTGTGTGCGCCAGCGCTTGGCCCCCTGGGGTCTTATTAGTTCTTATCTGGGACTTTTGATCGTAGTCTTTGGAATATTGGTGCCCAGGTTGGATAAACCTTCCGAGAAGCTTTTTGGCGAAAAGTTGTCTCAAATAGCTCAGGAGTGCCAGACAGTGCCTTGTGGAATCGGTAAGGTTTCGGCCAACCTCTATTTTTATCTAGCCTGGCCCCAGCCCCTTCCCCACTATGCCACTTTTGAAGAGCTCCCCCCTTCTTGCCATCTTGTATTTTTGCGGAAAAGCCTTTATAAAAAGCGCCGTTTGACGGAAGGGTGGAAGAGGTATTCTTTTTACAGTCTGGCCCCGGAGTATAATTCCCAGGATGACAATAAAGACTATATTTTAGGAGTTGAAAAACCGTGCTCGATTCAGCCCCCTTTTCAAGCTCTCCCAGAGTAAAGTTGGGCCTTATCGGTTGCGGTAAGGCCGCCACCCGGCATTTGCGCATTTTCCGAGAGCTTCCGGAGGTGGAGGTCCTGGGGGTCTCGGATTTAAATCCTATTAAGGCCCAAAAGTTTGCGGAAGAGCTGGGAGCCTCTTGGTATACGGACTGGCGCGAGATGTTGGAACGCCATCCAGAGATTCAGGTGGTGGATGTGGCGGTGCCTTCCGGACTTCATGCCCGGGTGGCCTTACCGGTAATGCGGGATTTCAAAAAACACCTCCTTTTGGAAAAGCCCATTGCCCTCCGCCCTGAAGAGGCCCAAGAGATGGTGACCACGGCAGAAGACCTAGATCTGAAACTGGTGGTAATTTATCAAAACCGTTTTAATCTCCCGGTAAAGCTGGTGCGGGAGGCCCTGCTTTCTGGTTATTTTGGGAAACCGGTACTTTTTTCCGCCCGCTTTTACTGGTGCCGCAGGCAGGACTACTATGACAGTGCGGCCTGGCGGGGGACCTGGGCCCTTGACGGTGGGGCCCTCGCTCAGCAAGGGGCCCATCATGTGGATATGCTGCGCTGGCTGGGCGGCGAGGTGGAAAGTGTTTACGCCCAGATGGCTACGCGGTTGGTGGACATCGAGGCCGAAGACATCTTGGTGGGAGTGATTCGGTTTCGAAACGGGGCCTTGGGCACTATTGAAGCTACTACCTGTGCCCGCCCCAAAGACCTCGGGGCCGAACTTACCATTTTGGGCGAAAAGGGCTCGGCCCGCCTTGGGGGCTTTGCCATGAATGAACTGGTCCATTTGTCCTTTGAAAACGGAGGCCTTCCAGTGGATGAGATCAGCAAGCTCCAAAAAAATCCTCCTGATCCCCTAGGGTTTGCCCATCGGGCCTGTTTAAAAGCGGCCTTGGCCTATTTGGCAGGGGGCCCTCGAGATGAAAGACTTTGTGTGGGAAGAGAGGCTTTGAATTCTTTGGAGCTCATTCAGGCCTTATACGAATCCGCTGAAAGGGGAGAGGCGGTAAGTTTTCCCTTTGAGATTAAAAAATCGCGATTAGGAAAAGGGGTTTAGCCATGGGAGTTCCGCTTCTGGATCTTAGGCGCGACTGGCCGGAGATTCGCGAGGAGGTGGAGGCCGGCTGGCGGAGGGTCACCGAGAGCATGCGACTTTTAAACGGGGAGAACCTCCTTGCCTTTGAGGAGGAGGTGGCGCGCTTTTTCGGGGCCCGGTTTGCCTACGGGGTGGGTTCCGGGACGGCAGCCCTGTGGCTTGCGCTCCTTGCCTGTGGGATCGGTCCCGGAGACGAGGTCCTGATCCAGGCCAACGGGTTCGTGGCTGACGTGGAGGCCGTGGTATGGGCCGGGGCGCGGCCGGTGCTGGTGGAGGCCGAGGAGGAATTCTTCGGGCCGGATCCTGAGGCCGTGGCCCGGGCCATAGG
>JALWWR010000229.1 GCA_026993045.1 Thermodesulfatator sp. | reverse complement strand
ACCCGGGTCAGCTCGTCGGTGGCCCGTCGGATGGCCTCCGGATCGTTTCCTTCCATCACTTTGCGGAGTTCAGCGATCTTTTCCTCTACTTCCTTGCGGAGATCTTCAGGGACTTTGTCTCCCAAGTCCCGAAGGGACTTTTCCGTAGAGTAAATAAGGCTGTCGGCCTGGTTGCGGGCCTCGGCCAGCTCCCGCCGACGGCGGTCTTCTTCGGCATGGGCCTCAGCCTCTTTGACCATGCGTTCGATCTCTTCTTCCGAAAGCCCGGAAGAAGGTTTGACTACGATGGACTGTTCTTTTCCGGTCCCCAGGTCCTTGGCGGAGACGTGCAAAATTCCGTCGGCGTCGATATCGAAGGTGACCTCGATTTGAGGCACCCCTCGGGGGGCCGGCGGAATACCTACCAGCTCGAAGCGGGCGATACTCTTGTTGTCCGCGGCCATGGGCCGTTCGCCTTGAAGTACGTGAATAGTTACCGAGGTCTGATTGTCCGCCGCCGTGGTAAAGATCTGGCTCTTGCGGGTAGGAATGGTGGTGCCTCGGGGAATGATTACCGTGAAGACTCCGCCTAAGGTCTCAATTCCCAAAGAAAGCGGGGTGACGTCAAGGAGCAGGACATCCTTTACCTCGCCCTTTAGCACCCCGGCCTGGATGGCGGCCCCCATGGCCACCACCTCGTCCGGGTTCACCCCTTTAACTGGCTCCTTGCCGAAGATCTCTTTGACCTTTTGTTGCACCCGGGGCATCCGGGTCATACCCCCCACCAGAATGACCTCGTCGATTTCTTGGGGGGTAATCCCGGCGTCTTTCATAGCTATCCGACAGGGTTCTTCCAGACGGTCGATGAGATCCGCCACCAAGGACTCCAGCTTGGCCCGGGTAAGTTTCATCACCAAGTGTTTAGGGCCCGAGGCGTCCGCGGTGATAAAGGGGAGGTTGATTTCGGTCTCGGTAACAGTGGAAAGCTCGATTTTGGCCTTTTCCGCGGCCTCCTTCAAGCGCTGGAGGGCCATGCGGTCTTTTCGGAGGTCTATTCCATGTTCCTTCTGAAATTCGTCCGCAATGTAATCTACGATCCGCATGTCAAAGTCTTCGCCGCCGAGGAAGGTGTCTCCAGAGGTGGACTTGACCTCAAAGACCCCATCGCCGATCTCAAGGATCGAGATATCAAAGGTCCCACCTCCCAGGTCAAAGACCGCCACCGTGCCCTCTTTTTTCTTGTCCAGGCCGTAGGCCAGGCAGGCGGCGGTGGGCTCGTTTATGATTCGCAGCACATTGAGTCCAGCGATGCGGCCGGCGTCTTTGGTGGCCTGACGCTGGGTGTCGTCAAAATAAGCCGGGACCGTGATGACCACGTCCTTTACCGGCTGGCCTAGATATTCCTCAAGGTCCTCCTTGATCTTGCGCAAGATCATGGCCGAGATTTCCGGGGGACTGTAACGCTTACCCCGGATCTCTACGTGGGCGTCCCCATTAGGGGCCTTTACGATCTTATAGGGGACCTTTTTGAGCCATTCCTGGACCACGGGGTCTTCAAACTTGCGTCCCATGAGGCGTTTGATGCCAAAGACGGTGTTTTCAGCGTTGGTGATGGCCTGGCGTTTGGCCACCATGCCTACCAGAATCTCCCCGCTTTCTTGGAAGGCCACCACCGAGGGGGTAACCCGGCTTCCCTCCCGGTTAGGAATGACCTCCGGCTCGCCGCCCTTCAAGATAGCTGCACAGGAGTTGGTGGTTCCTAAATCAATGCCTACTATAGGACCAGGGCTTTTTTCTTTTTCCGCCATCAGTTATACCTCCTCACTGAATTTCTTTCTTTTTGTTTTTGGCCACCGCGACCAAGGCCGGGCGCAATACACGATCGTGAAGGCGGTAGCCCTTTTGATAGATCCTTACCACTTTACCCTCCGGATGCTCCTCAGTCTCTTCCAGATGCAAGGCCTCATGATGATGGGGATTGAAATCTTCCCCAACAGCCGCCTCAAATTGCACTAAACCAAATTTTTCCATGGCCCCCAGCAAACCCTTGAGGGTAAGGGCTACCCCTTCAATAAGGCTCTTCAAATCTTGAGATTTTTCAGCGGCCTCTAAGGCCCGCTCCAAGTTGTCGATAGAGGGCAAAAGTTCTTTAAAGACCTCTTCTAAGGCGTATTTGCAATATTCTTCTTTTTCTCTTCGGAAGGCCTTTTTGAGATTTTCTACCTCCGCGGCATAACGCAGGGCTCGTTCCTGCCATTGCTTGAGTTCTTCCTGAAGCTTTAAATATCTTTCCTCCGAAACCTTGGCCTCTTCTTCTTTCACCGAAGACTCTGAGGTTTGGGTTTCCTCGGGCTTTTCTTCGCGTACCGCTTCCATAGTTCTCTCCTTAAGTTGAATTCCAGGAGCTTCTGGGCAAGAAGTTAAGTTCAGAAGGAAAGCTTGTCCAGGGTGCGGGAGAGGTATTGGGTGAGATATTCCACCAAAGGGATTAGGCGGGCGTAATCCATGCGCATGGGGCCTAGAATGGCCACTCCACCCAGAGGGGTCTTCTGATGGCGATAAGTGGCCACGATGGCCCCACAGGCCTTAAAGGGACAATGAGGATCTAGAGAGCCGATAAATACCTGAGGGCTTGAAGCCTCTAGACACTGGTCAATGAGATGCAGAAGCAAGGTCTTCTCTTCCAGGGTCTTTAGCATCCCTTTTAGCTTTTCAAGGTCTTGAAATTCTGGAAGATCGAGAAGCCGCTCCAGACCTTCCACAAAGGGCCCTTCGGCTTCTTCCTCAAGCGCTGCCAGCAAATCCTCGATCAGGGTCCTCTGGTACCGGAGCTCCGAGGCCAAGAGTTCCCGGATCTCCTTTAAAGTGAGCCCCGGAAGCTTTTCATTAAGAAACCGGGCCAAGGTCTCAAGGAGGGAAGAGGAAAGTTCCCCTTCCCATTGGAGCAAGCGGTGGATGACAATTCCAGAAA
>JALWWR010000228.1 GCA_026993045.1 Thermodesulfatator sp. | reverse complement strand
TGCCTGCGGACGTCAAAGAAGAATGAAAGAGGTCCCTTATCTAATCTTAGGGGTGGGTAACTTCTTGCTCTCAGACGAGGGCTTCGGAATCCATGTGGTTAAGGCCTTGGAAAGTCGTTATCGCATCCCCCCGGAAGTGGAAGTGGTGGACGGGGGGTGCCTCGGTTTTTCGCTTGCCGATTATTTGCGGGAAAAGAAACTGGTCTTGATGATAGATATCATCGCCACCAATGGTCATCCTGGGGGGTATCGGATCTTTTCGGCCGAAGAGATTCTCCAGTGGCCCACGACCCGTCTCCACTCTGGACATCAGGTAACCTTGGTAGAAGCCATCAAGTTCGCTGAATTCGCCGGTCTAAGACCCCAGGCCTGGAAGATCTTTGCCGCCATTCCTCAAGATCTTTCCCCAGGCTTGGAGCTCTCTCCCCCCCTTAAGGCTCTGGTTCCCAAAGCCGTAGATTGGATCCGGGCCGAACTGGAAAAAGAAGGTTTAAAGATAGAGGAAAAACCATGTGTGTAGGAGTCCCCATGCGTTTGAAAACCATCGATTATCCCGTAGGGGTAGCTGAAGCCGAGGGCGTGGAAATGCCGGTCTATCTGCATCTCATTCCAGAAGGGGAGCTCGCCCCGGGAGACTGGGTATTGGTGCATGTGGGTTTTGCCTTACAAAAGATCCAGAGACAAGAGGCCGAAGAGACCTGGGCCCTCCTTAAAGAGACCTTAGGGTATGCATGAAGCCTCGCTGGTGGCGGCTTTGGTGGAACAGGTTATAGCCCTGAAAGAAGAAAAGGGGGCTCAAAGGATCACCTCCCTCCGGGTCCGCATCGGGGAATTTGCAGGGGTAGAGGTGGAGGCTTTTCGGTTTGCCTATGAGGCCTTGAAGGAAAAGGTGCCCGAACTTCGGGAAAGCGTGCTAGAAATCGAGATCGTTCCGGGACGTTTACGCTGCAGGGATTGCGAAACGCTTTTTGAAGGTGACTATTTTACTCCCTGTCCCCGGTGCCAAAATTTCAACCGTGAGATCCTTTCCGGCGAAGAGCTGGAGCTACGCCAGGTAGAGATGGAGGTCTAAGATGAGACTTCTGAAAAAGTCCACCCTCCCCCTCTGGGGGAGGGTTTGGGAGGGGGAAATTTAAGGGTTTCCGTCCCTCCCCTATCCCCTCCCAGAGGGAGGGAGAATATTATTTAGAGGTCTAGGATGTGTGAAACTTGCGGTTGTGGTCAGCGAAAGATAACTCTTACGGTGGGGGAAGCCCTCCTTTCGGAAAACGAGCGCTGGGCTCAGAAAAATCGGGCCTGGTTTAAAAAACGCCAGGTCAAAGTAATCAACCTTATCGGTTCTCCGGGAGCGGGCAAGACTTCCCTTATTGAAGCCACGGCCCGCCTCTGGAACCAAGGAAAAATAGCCGTAATTGAAGGCGATCCCGAGACCCAAAGGGACGCCGAAAGGCTTTCAGCCCTAGGCCTGCCGGTGGCGGCGGTGACCACCGGCGGAGTGTGCCATCTGGATGCCCGCATGGTGCATCAGGCCTTTCACCAATTAGTAGAGACCGACCCCCATCTCCTTTTCATCGAAAACGTAGGCAATCTCCTTTGCCCGGCGGATTTTGATCTAGGAGAAGATCTTTCCGTGGTAGTCCTTTCGGTGACCGAAGGCGAGGACAAGCCTGAAAAATACCCCCAGGCCTTTCGCCGGGCCCAGGTCCTAGTCCTCACTAAAATCGACCTCTTACCTTACGTAGATTTTTCTTTAGATCGGTGTCTGAGCTTGGCTCGGCAAATCAATCCTTCTCTGAAGGTCTTGCCCCTTTCCCTTAAAACCGGCGAAGGCCTTTCGGACTGGCTCGAATTTTTAAGGTCTTGACCTCAGGACTGCATATTCTAGTAAAAGGACGGGTCCAAGGGGTAGGATTTCGCCCCTTCGTAGTCCGCCTGGCCCAAAAGCTGGGGCTGGGTGGGGAGGTGCGCAACACCCCGGAAGGGGTGGAAATTTTCCTTTCTGGAAACTCTAAGGCTCGAAGCACCTTTTTAAAAGAACTGCGACTCAAAGCGCCTCTCCCGGCGCGCCTTCGAGAACTTACGGTAAGACCCGCTCCCTCCTACCGGGCCTCTGCCTTTGAGGTCAAAAGAAGCCGGGAGGGAGCTCCCAAGACCTATCTCCCCCCAGATCTGGCCACCTGTCCTAAATGTCTGGCTGAGATTCAAGACCCTCGGGATCGGCGTTATCTTTATCCCTTCACGAACTGCACGGACTGCGGCCCGCGCTACACCGTGGTTCGGGGATTGCCTTACGACCGATCTAAGACCTCTCTGGCAGTCTTTCCCATGTGCGAAGACTGTCTGGAGGAATATCTTACGCCCTCGACCCGCCGTTTCCACGCCGAACCCAACGCCTGTCCCCGCTGCGGCCCTAGATTTTGGCTTACCGACGCCAAAGGCCAGCTCCTCTCCCCCCCAGACCCCTGGGAGTTTGTGATCTGCAGCCTAAAGGAAGGGGCCATCTGGGCTATTAAAGGTCTGGGGGGCTTCCATCTAGTTTGCGACGCCGAAAACGACTCCGTGGTGAGAAAGCTGAGAGAACGCAAGCGCCGCCCCACCAAACCCTTTGCGGTCATGACCCAAAATTTAAAGACGGCTCGAAAGTTCGCCGAGATAACCCCAGAAGAAGAAAGGCTCTTGGTTTCTCAAGAAGCCCCTATCCTTCTTCTCCGGAAAAGGGAGCCTTTTCCTTTGGCGGAATCCCTGGCCCCGGGGATCCACCTCGTGGGGGTAATGCTTCCTTATACCCCTTTGCACCATATCTTGCTTTCCCGCTGGCCGGTCCTGGCGCTGGTGATGACTAGCGGCAATCTCTCTGAAGAACCTCTGTGTTACCAAAACCAGGAGGCCTTAGAACGGCTTGCAGCTCTTGCGGATTACTTTCTTCTTCACGACCGGGAGATCGTGGCTCCGGCG
>JALWWR010000227.1 GCA_026993045.1 Thermodesulfatator sp. | reverse complement strand
CATCATGGCCGGAGTGGTGGCGGCGGGTTTTTTTGAAGAAGAACCCCTTACCCTTTTCATCGATATCGGGACCAACGGGGAGATCGTGGTGGGCAACCGCGACTTTATGGCCTGTGCCGCTTGTTCCGCGGGACCGGCCTTTGAGGGCGGGGGTATAAAGCACGGAATGCGGGCCACTTTGGGGGCCATCGAAGCCGTACATCTCGATCCTGAGACCTTGGAACCCATGATCCTTACGGTGGGAGGACGCAAACCCAAAGGGCTCTGCGGTTCGGGAATCATCGCCTTGCTGGCCAATCTCTTCCTCATCGGCTTGGTGGATCGTTCTGGAAAATACCGGCGGGACCTGGATCATCCCCGCCTCCGGGAAGGCCGAGATGGTTGGGAATACGTCTTGGTATGGGCTGAAGATAGCGCCACTGGAGAAGATATCGTCTTTACCGAAGCGGATATTGACAATCTCATGCGGGCCAAAGGGGCCATGTTCGCAGGTTATCAGACTCTTTTAGAATCCGTGGGGCTTGCCATCGAAGCCGTGGAACGAGTAATTCTAGCCGGAAATTTCGGCAGTTACCTGGATCTGGAGCAGGCTATCACCATAGGCTTGCTACCGGACCTTCCTAGAGATAGATTTTATTTTATAGGCAACAGCAGTTTGCGGGGGGCGCGCTTGGCGGCTTTGTCCCTCAAGGCCCGGGAGAATTTGAAAAAAGTGACCCAGATGATGACCAATTTTGAGCTTTCAGCGCATCCGGGTTATATGGATTATTATATGTCGGCCCTCTTTCTGCCCCATACCAACCTGGAGCTCTTTCCTTCGGTAAAAGAGAAGCTGGAAGAGGTTCAAAGGTGAAGATTCAGGTCGCAAGACCTTTAGCTAACTATTTTTTTCCTCGACCCCTTTTGGAAAAGGGGACTAAAGGGGAGCCGGTTCGAGACCAAGGCCGCCAGCTCTTCGAGCCGGTCGCGGCCTCTCAGGAGTGGCATAAACTCCTAGAGATTGCCCGTCTGCGACGGATAGATCAGATGGTTCGGGCCCATGAACGGGCCCATCTGGTGGCTGGGGGAGAGATTGTTCTTAGTGGTCCCCATTACATTTATAAAAAGGGACCTGATGGGAGGCTTTACGCTGTAGGGGGAGACGTGAGGATCGACACCTCTCCGGTCCCAGGTGATCCAGAGGCCACTTTACGCAAGGCCGAAAAGATCATCCGGGCGGCTTTGGCCCCCCTTAATCCTTCCCCTCAGGACTTACGAGTGGCCATGAAGGCCCGCATGATGGCTATGGCAGCCCGACAAGAGATCCAAAAGAACTCCTCTGAGGACCGGAACGGAGCTTTTGGACAGGAGGGTCTCCGTGCTTCCCATCGCTAAAGAAGGTTGGCCTTTCATCTTTTCCGTGTCTGGAGTCTCGGCCCTTTTGGCCTTGGGAAAGCGTAAGAAAGCGGCTTTAGCCTCCGGGCTTTTGGCCTCCGGTCTGGCTTATTTTTTTCGCGATCCGGTCCGGGAACCAGTCTGGGACCGGGAACTAGTCATCGCCCCGGCTGACGGTTTGGTGGCGGCGGTTCGATATCTTACGGAGTTTGAAGGCTTTTCAGGGCCGGTTTATCGGATCGGGATCTTTATGCGGCTCTGGGACGTACATGTGAACCGGGCCCCGGTTTCCGGAAGGGTCCTCAAGGTGGCTGAGATTGCAGGGCAGAAGCTTCCGGCCCATTGGGAAGAGGCCTTTCGACAAAACGAAAAACGTTATTACTGGTTGGAAAGAGACGACGGCCAGCCCCTTCTTTTGGTACAAGTGGCGGGTCTTTTGGCCCGGCGGACCGTGAACTACGTTCAGGCCGGAGACGAGGTCCTAGCTGGGGATCGGCTAGGGATGATCAAGTTTGGATCCCGGGTAGAAATCTTCTTTCCCGCCGAAGGCGCCAAGATCCTGGTGCGAGAAGGGCACCGTATTCGAGCTGGAGAGACCCCACTGGCTTTGTGGCCCTGGAAAGGAAAATGAGAAAGACCGCCCTCTTGCCACATCTTTTCACCACCGGGAATCTCTTGGCCGGTTTTTTCGCCTTGATGTATGCCCTTTCAGGCCAGATTACTCCGGCCTCTTGGGCCCTGTTTGTAGCCATTGTGTGTGACATTCTAGACGGCCGCCTGGCCCGCCTTACTCGATCCACCAGCCGGTTTGGCATGGAATACGACTCCCTTTGCGATATGGTTTCCTTTGGGGTGGCCCCTAGTCTCTTAGCCTATAAGTTTGCTTTAGAACCTTATGGCCGTTATGGTTGGCTGGCGGCCTTTATTTACGTAGCTTGTACCGCCTTACGATTAGCCCGCTTCAACGTGGAAGAGCTCCCTCACAAATATTTTAAGGGTCTCCCAAGCCCGGCCGCTGCGGGCTTGCTAGCCGGCACGGTGATCTTTTTGCAACATCTAGGGGCCACTTTTCCAGTCAAACATCTAGCCCTTCTTCTCTTGATCTACTCCGTCTCTTTTCTGATGATTTCCCCTTGGCCCTATCCCAGTTTCAAAGTCTTAAGGTTTAGTGAAAGGCAGATGTCCTGGCTTTTGCCTCTGATCGTGGTCCTTTTTGCTATCATGGCCCTAGAGCCTGAGATAACCCTTTTTTGGGCCTTTCTAAGTTATGCCCTTTGGGCCCCTTTGCGCCAGGGGCTGGGGTTTCTAGTCTCTCAGTTACGTCCTTCCCTTATGAAAAGTAAATTAAACCAAGAATTAAAAAAGATTTGACAACTTTAGAAAGTGGGATTATCTAGAGAAAACTCTAAATTTGAAAAGGGAGGAGGAGCAAATGAGTTGTAAATGCCGGTTATTAAATATTGGTTTTGGCAATTCCGTGGTGGCCGAGAGGGTGATCGCCATCGTTAACCCGAACTCGGCCCCTATGAAACGTTTGCGGGAAGAGGCTAAGGAATCTAAACGTCTCATTGACGCCACTCAGGGCCGTCGTACC
>JALWWR010000226.1 GCA_026993045.1 Thermodesulfatator sp. | reverse complement strand
AAGCTTATCCCCTTGAAAGCCTTGGTAATCAAGGAAGGTAACACTTTGGCCCGAAGTGTAACTAAGCGTAACCCGAAGTGTAACCGCTGAAACCTAATAATATCAATATATTTTTTTTAAGGTTACTGAAGTTACAGAAAAAAGAGAGAGAATATAATGGAGGGTAAAATCTGCGGTTTGGGCTTAGGTCTTTCCTCCCTTGGTATAGTTAAGCGTGACAAAATCCACACTAAGGCCACACCTTGAGTGTTTGGAGCTAAAGAGGGAGTCCGGAAACTCTTGAGGCTCTAAGTGGGCCGCGGAGGACTCGAACCTCCAACCTATGGATTAAGAGTCCATTGCTCTACCAGTTGAGCTAGCGGCCCACCTGGCGATACAATAACACCCTGACTGTGGCTGTCAAGAAAAGTACTCCTGGATGGCTGAAACTAGGCCAGAGATAGTGTACTCCTGGGCCTCGATCTGGGGCGGGAACCCTAGTTTTCGTAGCGTCTCGCTGGTAATAGGCCCGATGGAGGCCAGAGTTACTCCTTGCAGGAGCTCCTCTTGCCCTTCAAGTAATTGGAAGAGGTTTTTAGCGGTAGAAGAACTGGTAAAGGTGATAATATCTATCCCCTCCTTTAAGGCTGAAAGGAGTTTTTGGCGCGATTCCTCTGGCAGAACCGTTTGATAGGCTGAGACCACCTTTACTTCGGCCCCCATTTCCTGCAGTTTTTCGGGAAGGATCTCGCGGGCCTCTTGGGCTCGGGGGAGAAGGATTCTCTGGCCTTTAAGGTCTATCTTCCGGAAGGCCTCTATCAGGCCTTCGGCTCGGAATTCTTCCGGTATCAGATCAGCCTTGAGCCCCATAGCCGCCAAAGATTCCGCGGTGGCGGTTCCGATAACAGCCAGGCGGCTCCGATAGAGACTGCGGGCATCTTTACCCAGATGGTAAAGCCTTTGTTTGAAATACTTTACCGCATTTTGAGAGGTGAAAATGATCCAGTCAAAGGTCTCGATCTGTTTTAGGGCCTCATCCAGAGGCTCGAAACTTTCCGGAGGCACGATTTTGATAGTGGGAATTTCTAGACACTCAGCCCCGGCCTCTTCTAAAAGTTCTACCAGTTTGCTGGCTTGTTCCCGGGTCCGGGTCACTAGGATCCTTTTTCCAAAGAGGGGACAGCTTTCGAACCAGCGGAAACGTTCCCTCAAGCGGGCCACTTCTCCTACCAATATGGTGGCTGGGGCTGAAAGACCGGCTTCGCTTACCCGTTCCACAATGTTGGAAAGGGTTCCTTCGGCCACCCGCTGTCGAGGGGTGGTGCCCCATTGAATTACCGCCACCGGGGTCTCAGGAGAACGCCCAGCTTTTAAAAGATGGGAAGTGATCCGGGGCAGATTCTTCATGCCCATTAGAAAGATCAAAGTACCTATCCGGGAAAGGGCTTCCCAGTCAATGGCCGAATCTTCTTTGCCTTCAGCTTCATGGCCGGTGATCAAAGCCAAGGTGGAGGTATATTCGCGATGGGTTACCGGGATGCCAGCATAAGCTGGAACCGCAAAGGCCGAAGTAATACCTGGGATCACCTCGAAGGGAATTTGATGTTCTAATAAGGCTTCTATCTCTTCCCCGCCTCGACCAAAGATAAAAGGATCTCCTCCTTTGAGGCGTACTACTAATTTTCCCTCAAGGGCCTTTTCTACTAATAGCTGGTTGATCCCAGACTGAGAAAGGGTATGGCAGCCGCCTTTTTTGCCCACATAGATCTTTTCGGCTTCTTCCGAGGCGTAAGCTAGGAGTTTCGGATTGGCCAGATAGTCATAGACCACCACCTGGGCTTTGGCCAAGACCTTGGCCCCTTTCAAGGTGAAAAGCCCAGGGTCTCCAGGCCCCGCGCCTACCAAATAAACTTTGCCCTTTTTCATGAAAGGAGCTCCGCCAAGATTTCTTCGCCTCCAGCTTTAAGTAAATTTTCCGCAAGCTTTAACCCCAAAGCCTCAGAGTCCTGAGGAGAGCCTGTGATCCGATCACGATAAAACCTTTGGCCCTCAAGGTCTGAAACGAATCCCTCTACCACCATAAGATCGTTTTTTAAGACCGCGTGCGCCGCCAAAGGGACCTGACAGCCTCCTTGCATCTTTTTTAAGAAGGCCCTTTCCGCGGCGGCACAAAGGGCGGTCACCGGGTCATGCAGGGGTTCAAGAAGTTTTAAGGTCTCGTAATCATCCGCTCGGGCTTCAATGGCTAGAATACCCTGGCCTACCGCCGGAAGCATTATCTCTGGGGACAAAGGTTCCCTTTCTACAGTTAAATTAAGGCGCTTTAGTCCGGCTTCAGCCAAAATAATGGCTTGGTATTGGCCCTCAGAGAGTTTTCGCAACCGGGTGTCTACATTTCCTCGGAGAGGAAGGATTTCAAGGTCTGGGCGGAGGCGTTTTAATTGGCTTCCCCGCCGGAGACTGCTGGTTCCCACCCGGGCCCCTTGGGGGAGATCTTTAAAACTTTTGATTTCTCGCCCCACCAAGACATCTCGAGGGTCTTCTCGCGGGGGAATAGTCACTATATCCAGACCCTCTGGGAGCTCGGAGGGCACGTCTTTCATGCTATGCACCGCCAGATCGATCTCGTCTCTAAGAAGGGCCTCCTCGATTTCCTTCACAAAAAGACCCTTGCCTCCGATCTTGGCCAAGGGAACGTCCAGTATCTTGTCCCCTTTGGTCTTTATGATGATTTTTTGGATTTCAAGACCGGGATGGCGGGCCTTAAGCTGGGCCGCCACCCAGTCCGTCTGGGCCAAGGCCAGTTTGCTTCCCCGGGTTCCGATGCGAAGGAGCTTTTTCATCAGTGACAAGTGCTACAGGTGCCTCCAGCGCAGCCGCTACAGGCCCCGCTTGAAACCGAACTCACAAAACCCTTTTCACTCTTAAATCCGCAGGCCGACATAAGCTTTCTCACCTTCTCGGACTGACATTTCCTACACCGGATACCTTCCACCCGTCCTCCTAAGACCAGCTCCTCGAAGGTCTCTCCGCATTCTTGACATTGAAATTCATAAATGGGCATCTTTTTCCTCCCAAAACTCGATTAAGGCTCCGTAAAGGAGCGGAATCAAAAGTTCATGGTGTCCGGTAATACTATAACCTTTTCCGCCCGAAAGGGTAGGGCGGTGAACCACGTTGGTAAGGGGGCGATAGTGTCGAATGAAGTCAAAGTTGGCAGTCACAAATTTTTCTACTCGATAGCCTAAATTGCGGACCGCCGAGAGGGCTTTGAGGAAGACTTCCGGTAGGATTACCGTGGAACCAGCTAAAAGGAACACCCCTCCTTCGAGCTCTGAGATCAAGCGGGCGAAGATCTTAAAATCCCAAAAACTAGCTTCTCCTATGGCGGCTCCTTCGGCTGAGGGATGAATGTGGACGATATCGGTCCCCAAAGCTACGTGAACCGTAATCGGAATATCCAACTCATAGGCCCGGGCAAAGAGACTCAGATGGCGGTAAGGAAAATTTGATTCCGAAAGGAGTTTCCCCAAGGCCCTTCCCAGCCCTAGGCCCTGGGCCCCCATTCGGGCGGCCTCGTTTAGGAGCTCTCCGGTCTCCTTGGCCGCCCCAAAACTTCCGTCTTTAAGGGCCGTTTCGACTTCTTCGGAGGTAAAACCTGCCATCGCCAACTCGGCATCATGGACCATGGAGGCCCCGTTAGTGGAGAGGGCTGTGATGAGTCCTTTTTCCATAAGGGCTAAAAGATAGGGAGAGACCCCAACTTTTATAACATGGGCTCCGAAGGCGAAGATAAAAGGTCTCCCCCTTTTACGGGCTGAAACGATATCCCGGGCCAAGGCTAGAAGATCCCGGGCGGCCAGCTCTTGAGGGAGGGTCTCTAAAAAGGCCTTGAAACTGGAGCCGGGGGGAAAAGGGCGGCCCAGTTTTTCGAGAGAGACTTTGCTGGGACGTTCCCGAAGACGGTAGGTCTTTAACCCCTCGAAACTTAAAGGCTTGACTTTATTTCCCAAAATAGGTCTCCTCTACCAACTCCGAAAAGAGATGCAGAAAAAGGAGATGGGCTTCTTGAATCCGAGGCGTCTCCTGAGACGGCACTGTAATTACCAATTCGGCCACTTCCGGCATCTTGCCTCCGTCTCCTCCGGTAAGCCCTACGGTCCAGAGCCCCAACTCCCTGGCCCGTGAAAGGGCCTTAAGCACGTTAGGGGAATGGCCGCTGGTGCTTATGCCGAGAGCGATATCTCCTGGACGGCCTAGGGCCTCAATCTGTTTGACAAAAACCAAGGAAAAATCGTAATCGTTAGCTACCGCGGTGAGGATGGAGGTGTCGGTGGTTAGGGCTAAGGCCGGAAGAGGGGCCCGTTCCCGTTTGAAGCGATTTACCAGCTCCGCGGCTAGATGTTGGGCGTCAGCGGCGCTGCCCCCGTTTCCAAAAACCAGGAGCTTTCCCCCTTTTCGAAAGACCTGACAGCTCTTCTCTACTAAGGTCAGGATTTTAGAGCCTTCGGCCTGGATAAAACGACGGCAGGCTTCTTGGGAGGCCTTGAGGATCTCTTCCAGTCTATGCATTTTTCTCCCTTATCATCAGGTCTCGCAGACGATAAAAGGTAAGGCCTAAATACTCATGCAAAGCTTCGTTCGTCATCTCGAGGTATACCGGTTGGGGCAAAAGATAGAGGGGATGAAAAGGGATGAATTTACAAGTGTGCGAGAGATACATGGCAGGATAGGGGATGGGGGAGAGGCCTTCCCTTTCAAACAGATAAACCGCGCGTCTCAAATGATGGGCGCTGGTGATCAAAAGAAAGGGCCCCGAAAGTCTCCCTTTAAGGGCTTTGACAGTGGAAATGGTATCTCGGGGCTCATCTATAGCCTCTACCGAGACCCCCAAATCTTTCCCCAGTTCTTGAAGATATCGGGCCCCAGGGCCCTCAAGAGAGCCTCCGGCCACTAAGAGGGGTTTTTCAGGAAACTTTTTCTTTAAACGTACCCCAGCTATAAAACGGGCCCAGGTCTCCCGGCTGGGTCTTTCTTCTAACATAAGCTCCTCCTGACCATAGATCCGGGCCGGAAGAACCACCAAAGCCCTAGCCTTCTCGAGCGCTTCCGGGGCAGGAGGTTTAAACCCCGCCTCCAGAGGTTTAAGGAGATAGTAAGGGAGGAAAGGGGTGCTGGCTAAATAATACAGGATCAGGGCTGTGAAAAGCAGGGCCCGTCTTCTTCCCCTTCTTTTTCCCCACAGGGCGTAAAGACTGACTCCCAGAAGAAAAAGGAAGACCAAGCCCGAAGGGTAGAGCAGATAAAGGATAATTTTTTTGAGTAGGAAGGTGATAGACATGAAAGATCATATTTAAATGGCGGGGCTGACGGGACTTGAACCCGCGACCTCCGGCGTGACAGGCCGGCGTTCTAACCGTGCTGAACTACAGCCCCGCGGCTCTTTAAATTATAATCTCTTTTTTGGTGGGCGGAAGAGGATTCGAACCTCTGACCCCCGGCTTGTAAGGCCGATGCTCTCCCACTGAGCTATCCGCCCTCCGGGGGGCTAAATTAATCAATAATCTTAACCCTGTCAATGCGTCTGGATCTCTTTTTCTTCCTCTCTTTTAACCAAAGCCCAAATGTCTAGAGGAGGAACATCCTTAAAGAGCTTTTCGGGCTCTTTAAGCACTAAAGCCTCTTTTAGGACTTCGTCCATGTGTTCCACCGTCACGATCTTCAACTTCCGGGTAATCTTGGCTGGAATCTCTTTAAGGTCTTTGGCGTTTTCTTTAGGAAGGATTACGGTCTCTATTCCTCCCCGCCGGGCTGCTAAAAGTTTCTCTTTTAGCCCCCCAACCGGGAGCACCCGGCCCCTTAAGGTGATTTCGCCGGTCATGGCCACCGTATTCTTGACCGGGATTTTGAGAAGGGCCGAAACAATGGCGGTGGCGATGGTGATTCCGGCGCTGGGGCCGTCTTTGGGAATAGCTCCTTCGGGTACGTGGACGTGGATGTCAATTTTCTGATAAAAATCCGGAGGCAAACCTAGCTGGTGGGCCCGAGACCGCACGTAACTCATAGCAGCCTGGACAGACTCTTGCATTACCTCGCCTAGTTTTCCGGTGATGTTAAGCTGCCCCTTACCAGGCATGATAACGGCCTCAATCTGAAGGAGCGACCCTCCGGTCTCAGTCCAGGCCATACCGGTGGCCATCCCCACCTCGGGCTTGCCTTCAGCCACTCCGTAACGGAAACGGGGCACCCCTAAGAACTCGTGCACCTTGCGGACCGTAATGTTAAAGGGTTTGAAGCCCTTGGGGTCTTTGGCCACCGCCTTGGCCACCTTCCGGCAGATAGTGGCAATCTCCCGCTCCAGATTCCGAACCCCGGCCTCCCGGGTGTAGCGCCGGATGATCTCTAAGAGGGTCTTGTCCGGGAGCGGAACCTGTTCCGGCTTAAGACCGTGGGCCTCAAGTTGGCGAGGCAAGAGATAGTTTTTAGCTATCTCAAGCTTTTCCTCTTCCGTATATCCTGGGATCTCAATGATCTCCATCCGGTCTAGAAGGGGAGCTGGGATGGTATGCAAGGCGTTAGCGGTGGTGATGAAAAACACTTGGGATAGATCATAACCTAGCTCCAAATAGTGGTCTTGAAAGGCGTGATTTTGTTCCGGATCAAGGACTTCAAGGAGGGCCGCCGCCGGGTCGCCACGGAAGTCGGTCCCGATCTTGTCTACTTCGTCTAGACAAAAAACGGGATTAATAGTTCCAGCCTTGCGCATACCTTGAATGATCTTTCCTGGAAGGGCCCCGATATAGGTGCGACGGTGGCCGCGAATCTCGGCCTCGTCCCGCACCCCTCCCAAAGACATGCGGACAAAGTTGCGGCCCAGGGCTCGGGCCACGGAACGGGCCAAAGAGGTCTTTCCCACCCCTGGAGGCCCCACCAAGCAAAGAATGGGTCCCCGGATCTTTTTGACCAATTTCTGGACCGCTAGGTGTTCCAGAATGCGCTGTTTGGGTTTTTCCAATCCGTAATGATCTTCGTTAAGGATCCTTTCTGCTTCTTCGAGATCAAGCTTGTCTTTAGTCCTTTCATACCAAGGAAGGGCTAGGATCCAGTCGATATAATTACGCACCACTGTAGCTTCGGCGGACATGGGGGACATCATGGAAAGTTTTTTGAACTCTCGCCGCACCACCGCGGCCGCCTCTTTAGGGAGGCGTTTCTTCTTGATCCGCTTCTCAAGCTCCGCCAGATCAGAGCGACCGTCTTCTCGCTCCCCTAGCTCCTTCTGGATGGCCTTCATTTGTTCGTTGAGGTAATAGTCCCGTTGGGTCTTTTCCATCTGTTTCTTGACCCGTTCCTTGATGCGCTGCTCCACCTTGGCTACTTCGATCTCCCCGCGCAGATAGCCATAGACTGTCTCCAGCCGTTTCCGCACGCTGGTAAGCTCAAGAAGCCGTTGTTTTTGAGGGAGCTTTAGATTAAGAACTGTGGCTACTTGATCCGCCAACTTAGCCGGTTCATTGATCTTGAGGACGTTATTAACCAGGTCGGCCGGGATCTTTTTATTTATCTGGCTATATTCCTCAAAGGCCTCGTGGGTAAGCTTAACCAGGGCCTCAAGCTCTGGCCCTGCCTCTAAGACTTCGGTCTTGGGCTCCACTTCTACTACAAAAAATTCTTCCTCTGGGACGAAACGGACGATTCGCCCTCGCTGTTTACCTTCCACCAAAGCTTTGATGGTACCATCTGGAAGGCGCAGGACCTGGATGATCTGGCCGATGGTGCCTACCCGGTAAATATCGTCTTCTCTGGGATTATCTAACTGGGCATCTTTTTGAGCTGCTAGAAAGATCTCTTTTCCGGCTGAAAGGGCGTACTCTACAGCCTCAATACTTTTTTCCCGGCCTATAAAAAGGGGTACTAAGGAATTGGGATAAATTACAATGTCTCTTAAAGGCAGTAAGGGTAATTTTAGGAGTTGAAGCTCTTTACTCATGATCCTCCTTCGGCCTTTGGCCTCAAATTTTTATTTAGGCCTCTTGGGCCTTACTTTCATAAATTATGATCGGTTTTTCCCGGCGCAAGATGACTTCTTCGGTGACCACGCACTCCTTGACACCTTCCAAGGAGGGGAGGTCGTACATGAGGTCAATCATGGCTTCTTCTAAGATGGCCCTAAGGCCCCGAGCCCCAGTCTTACGGCGCATGGCTTCCCGCGAAATGGCCCTTAAGGCCCCTTCCGTAAACCGGAGCTCGATGCCATCTAGTTCGAACAACTTTTGATATTGCTTCACTAAAGCGTTTTTAGGTTGGGTAAGGATCTGGATCAGTTCTTCTTCTGTAAGCTCGTCTAGAGTGGCCACCACCGGCACTCGCCCTACGAACTCTGGAATCATGCCGAATTTAATCAGATCTTCGGGTTGCACCTGGGCCAAAATTTCTCCGATAGAGAGATCCCTTACGTTTTTGATCTCAGCCCCAAAGCCCATGCCTCCCTTTCCCAGCCGCTGCCGTATGATCTCCTCCAGACCCACAAAGGCCCCCCCACAGATGAAAAGGATGTTGGTGGTATCCATCCGGATATATTCCTGCTGAGGATGCTTTCGGCCTCCTTTAGGGGGGATGTTAGCGATAGTGCCTTCTAAGATCTTGAGGAGGGCCTGTTGCACCCCTTCTCCAGAGACGTCCCGGGTGATAGAGGGGCTCTCGGCCTTGCGAGCAATTTTATCGATCTCGTCGATATAAACGATCCCCCTTTGGGCCAGTTCTAGGTCAAAATCTGCGGCTTGAAGGAGATTGAGGAGGATGTTTTCCACATCTTCGCCTACATAGCCGGCCTCGGTCAAGGTGGTGGCATCGGCGATGGTGAAAGGGACGTTTAAAAACTTGGCTAGAGTCTGGGCCAGCAAGGTCTTCCCACAGCCCGTGGGGCCTATGAGAAGGATATTGCTTTTTTGAAGCTCTACTTCTTTTAGGTGCAGTCCGCTTTGGATGCGTTTGTAGTGGTTGTGGACCGCTACCGCTAAGATTTTTTTAGCCCGCTCCTGACCTACAACGTATTGATCTAGGAAGGCCTTAATCTCGGAGGGTTTGGGGATATGGGAAAGAGTCTCTTCGGCCAGTTCCTTTTCGTAGTCCTCAGCTATGATTTGGTTGCAGAGTTCCACGCACTCGTCACAAATATAGACCGATGGGCCAGCAATGAGCTTGCGGACCTCTTGCTGGCTCTTGCCACAAAAGGAACAATGTAATTCCGGGGTTAATTTATTCCGGCTCATGACGGTTTTGGGGCCTCCTTTTTAATTTCCCGGTGTTCGATAATTTCATCCACCAAACCATATTTTACCGCTTCTTCGCTGGACATATAAAAATCGCGCTCGGTATCCTCCTTGATACGTTCCACCGGCTGGCCGGTATGGCCAGCCAGGATCTGATTCAACATCTCTCTTAGACGCAGAATTTCCCGGGCCTGGATATCTACATCGGTGGCTTGTCCCTGAAAAGCGCCGATAGGCTGATGGAGCATGATCCGAGAATGGGGTAGGGTGTAGCGTTTGCCTTTGGTCCCAGCTGCCAATAAGACTGCGGCCATGCTGGCCGCTTGGCCCAAACAGATGGTACAGATGTCAGGTTTTACGTATTGCATAGTGTCGTAAATGGCCAACCCCGCGGTTACAATCCCTCCTGGGGAATTGATATAAAGCATGATATCTCTTTCGGGGTCTTCAGCCTCTAAAAATAATAACTGGGCGATGACTAAATTGGCCAATTGATCGTCAATGGGCCCCCCGATAAAGACGATCCGTTCTTTGAGGAGCCGGGAGTATATGTCATAGGCCCGCTCGCCTCGGCCGGTTTGTTCAATGACTATAGGAATTAAAGTCATTTTAAGATTCCTCGCCCTTTTCTGGAGCTTGAGACTCAGAAGCTTCTTTTAAGTTAGCTTTGGCTATAAGGAACTGCAAGGTCTTTTCAGCCAGCACCTTAGGGACCATGTAGGTC
>JALWWR010000225.1 GCA_026993045.1 Thermodesulfatator sp. | reverse complement strand
CCTAAAAAGGCCTCTTGAAGAGATAAAGGGAAAGCACTGCTACGAACTGATCCATGGCATGAAAGAGCGTCCCCCTTTCTGCGTCCAGATGCGCACTCAAAAAGAGGCTTCTCCCCAAGAGATAGAGTTTTACGAGCCCCATCTTAAGGCTTGGGTTTGGACCTATGCCGCTCCCATCAAGGATGAAACCGGTCACTTCTTGGCCTGTTTTCATCTGGTCCGGGACATCACCTCTCAAAAAGACAACCTCGTGGGCCGGCACCTGTTTCAAAAGGTGGTGGATACTCTGCCGGGTTTTTTTTACTTTTCGGACGCCAATTACACTATTTTAGCGGCTAACCAACGTTTTAAAGATTGGTTGGGAACCGATCCTATAGGACACAAGTGTTACGAAATTATTATGGGAGGTCTAAAACCTTGTGTTACGTGTAGCCAGAAAGATCTCTTTAGCCAAGAAAAGACTGTGGACTGGGAGATCTTCTGTCCCCGAGATCAAAAATGGTACTGGGCCTTTAACGCCCCTTTCCTTACCCCTTCAGGAGAAAGATATCGAATCACCCTCCTTTTTGATATTGACGAACGTAAACGTCTAGAAAAGGAGCTAGAGCAGCTTTTTGAAACCATACCGGTGGGGATATTTATTACAGAGCTTGACGGTTCCATCCGGCGGGCCAACTCGGTCTTGAAGCGCCTTTTAGGGATTCCCGAAAACACGGATATCAGGTCCTTTAAGGCCTCGGATTTTTATGCCAATCCGAAGGATCGGGAGAGGTTCCTTTCTCTTGTTCGGAAAAAAGGAGAAGTGATCGATTTTGAGGTTCAACTCAAGAACGCCCGGGGGCAGACCTTTTGGGCCGCGGTTACGGCCCGTCTGGTAAAGGTGGAGGGCCGGGAATATTTCTGGGGCACCCTCCAAGACATTACCTTGCGCAAGAAGGCGGAGCTGGCCTTGCTTGAAAGCGAGGCCCGTTTTAGGGCCCTAGCGGAAAACGCCCCCTTAGGAGTGGTCCTTATGAACCAAGAGGGGCGTATCATCTACTTCAACCCGGCGGCGGAAAAGATGTTTGGCTATAAGGCCGCGGAGGTTTACGGCCGGGACCTTCATTTCACCCTAGCCGCCCCGGAACACTACGAGGCATACCTGCGATCCTTTAAAAGAGTGAAAGAGACTGGTCGGAGTCGGCTGGCTGGAAAACGCCTAGAATTTACGGCGCGGCGCAAAGACGGAAGTGTCTTTCCGGCAGAGGTCTTTTTCTCCATTATCGTCTTGCCAGACAAGAAATACTATCTAGGACTGGTCCAGGATCTTACAGAGATCAAAAAGCTGGAGGAAGAACGCCTGCGGCTTGAAAAACACAAGGCCTTGGAACTACTGGCCGGGGGCATCGCCCACGATTTTAACAACCTCTTGGCCTCTATTTTAGGAAACGTGCAGCTAGCCCAAAGGTATGCCCAAGACCCTCGAACGAAAGAAATCCTCGAGCGGGCTGAAAGAGTGGCCATTCAGGCTCGAGACTTGGCCCGAGACCTTTTGATCTTTTCCAAAGGAGATCTTCCAGCCCCCAAAGCGGTCAAGATCTCTAAGTTTATTGCAGAGTTAGCCCGTTTCCTTCTTCATGGTTCCCCGATAAAACTCAAACTGGAGATCCCGGAGGACCTCCCTCCCATAAAGATAGACCCCACCCATCTGGCCCAGGTCCTACAGAACTTGATCTTAAACGCTAAAGAGGCCTTACCCCAGGGAGGAGAGCTGCGCATCAAGGCTCGCAGTTTAGACCACCAGGTGATGCTAACCGTAGAGGATACCGGACCGGGTATTCCAGAAGAGGTCCTGCCGTACATCTTTGAGCCGGGTTTTACCACTAAACCTGCAGGCTCGGGGCTAGGATTGGCGGTGGTAAAAAGCGTGGTGGAGAGATATCAAGGAGAAATTAAGGTCGTCTCCCGGCCTGGAGAAGGAAGTCGTTTTGAGATCTATCTTCCGGCAGGGACCTTTGAACCTGATCCCGCCGAAGAGCCTCTTAACCCTTTCCCTGGCGCTTTTTCAGGTCGGATCTTGGTCATGGATGACGAAGAGCCCATCCGTTTGGTGCTAAAAGAGGCCTTAAGCCTTATGGGTCTAGAGGTGGAGACGGCCTCTAACGGCCAAGAGGCCCTAGAAAAATATCAAAAGGCCCTCAGGGAAGGCCGGCCTTTCGACCTAGTGATCTTAGACCTCACCGTTCCCGGAGGGAAAGGGGGACTCTGGACCATGGAAGAGCTGCTCAAGATCGACCCCCAAGTAAAGGCCGTCCTCTCTTCGGGCTATACCATTGAAAGGGAAGATGTGCTTTCCCGAAAGCTCCCCTTCGTAGAGATTCTGCGCAAGCCTTACACCTTGGAAGACCTTTCACGGCTTCTTCAAAAACATCTTCCGGAAAAGCAATCTTGATTCTAGCCATCGCCAATCAGAAGGGAGGGGTGGGAAAGACCACCGTGGCCATCAATCTGGCCGCGGCTTTGGCCCGTCAAAAAAAGAAAGTGCTTTTAATCGATCTGGACCCCCAGGCCAACGCCTCCAGCGGGTTGGGAGTGAAAGTCTCTCTTTCTAAAAGCCTTTACGCGGCTCTGAAAGGGCAGGTTCCTTTAAGGGATCTCCTCATCTCCACTCCTTTTGGCCTAGACCTCATCCCCTCTTCCATAGAGCTAGCCGGGGCCGAGGGGGAACTTTACGAGCTGGAAGGGAGCGAACTTAAGCTGCGCCATCTCTTAGACTCCGGCCTAGATTATCAATTTATCCTCCTGGACTGTCCTCCGTCCTTAGGCCTTCTCACCTTGAACGCCTTCACCACCGCCCAAGGCGTAATCATTCCCTTACAGTGTGAATACTACGCCCTGGAAGGCCTTTCCCTTTTGGTGCGCACCCTCCGACGGGTCCGGGAGACCTTGAATCCTCAACTTTTCATCTTTGGAATCGTGCTCACCATGTACGACGTCCGGAATCGTCTTTCTCGAGAGGTGGCGGAAGAGGTCCGGAAACACTTTAAATGGACGGTCTTTGAGACCCTTATTCCTAGGACCGTGCGCTTGAGCGAGGCTCCCAGTCATGGTATCCCCATTTTAGAATACGATCCCCAGGGAAAGGGGGCGCAAGCCTTTCTAGCCTTGGCCCAGGAGGTAATCGACCGTGCCCAAAAGACCTGAAAAACGTCTGGGAAAGAGCCTTTCTCTTTTGCTCTCCGAGAGCGAAAAGGAAGGAGACCTGCGCCACGTCCCGCCGGACTCCATCTTGCCTTCCCCTTTTCAGCCCCGGAGAGCCTTTTCAGAGAAAGGGCTGGCGGAACTAGCGGCTTCCATCAAGGAAAAGGGGCTGCTTCAGCCCTTGGTGGTGCGGGAGATAGCCCCGGGGGCCTACGAGCTGGTGGCTGGAGAAAGACGCCTCCGGGCGGCCAAACTGGCGGGGCTGGGGGAGGTCCCGGTCTTAGTAAAGCATCTTTCCGACGAAGAGGCCTTGAGTCTGGCCCTGATCGAAAATCTCCAGCGGGAAGACCTCAATCCCTTGGAAGAGGCTGAGGGCTACCGGCGCTTGATGGAAGAATTCGGGCTCTCGCAAGAGGAGGTGGCCCAAAGGGTGGGCAAAGACCGCTCCACGGTGGCCAACGCCTTGAGGCTCCTTAAACTTCCGCCCCTTCTTCAAGAAGATCTCTGGGAAAAGAGGCTTTCGGCCGGCCATGCCCGGGCCCTTTTGGCCTTAGAAGACCCGGCCCTAATGCTAAAGGCCCGGGAGAGGATCCTAAGGGGCAAGCTCTCGGTGCGAGAGACCGAAAGGCTGGTCCGGCGTTTGAAGGAAGGAGCTTCCTCTCCTTCCAAGAGCAAAGATCCGGATATAGAGAACCTGGAAGAAGAGCTGGCCGGGCTTTTGAAAGCCCGGGTCCAGATCACCTTTAACAAGGATCGCCCCTGTTTCCGACTGGAGTTTCAAGATCTTTCGGCCGCGGACCGTTTTGTGCGTATCTTAAGAACCCTCTTCGCCGGAAGTTAAAGGCTTGAACTTGATCCGGCCCTCCTCTAAAGCAAACTCCCCGGGCCCCTCCAGAAGTTGGCGCACTTGATATTCGTAAGGGCCGATGGCCACTCGCACCCCGGGATAGACTTTCTTTTCCACCTGGAGGGTGTATTTCAGGTATTCCTTAAGGGCCGTTTCTTTTTCTTGGAGTTTTTCTTGGATGGAGGCCTGGGCCAACATCTTCTCCCGGAAAAGGCCTTGAACCTTCTTTAAGATTTGGGCCTTCTCAGGACTGAGACGACCTTCCTTTTGGAGTTTAAGCCCCAGCTGAAGGGCCTTCCGGAGTTTTTCGGTGGTCTCATCCAGAAGGAGCCGTTCCTGATTTAGCTCTTCTATCTCCTTGAAGATGGCCGGAGGATGTCCCACCTTGACCCAGGTGCACACGTAAGAATCGTTTCCCAGCACCTTGACCTGGGCCTCTTGGCCCACTTCGGTCTCGCCGGCGGCGATCAGCCCCGGATCGCCCCTCACCTTTAAGCGGCCCTCCACTTGCACCCGGGCCTGCAGAATATATTCCTCCACTTCCAGATCTCCGTGGACTCGGACCTGGGCGTATTCGATGGCTCGCATCCAGGCCTTTCCCAAGACTTCCACCTGGGCTGACTCTCCGTGAAGGAGGCCCTTAAGGATTAGATCTCCGGTCACGGAGATCTGGGTCTCGTCCTCCACCCCGCCCTGGATCTCAAGTTGCCCTTCCACCTGGACCTTGAAACCACGCCGCACCGAACCGGTGACCACCAGCTTCTCACCATAAAAACGAATGTTTCCCACCCCAAAATCCACGTCTCCTTCCACCACATAAGTAGGAGTTAAGGTCAGCCGGCCTTGTTTTTCTATCAGACAGCCGCTAATGCGGGCTATTAAAAGTTCGTTTTTTTCGTCTGGAGCCAAGCCCTCCCCGTAATTAAAGGCCGCCTCTTTTACTGGCGGAGGAGAAAGCACCTCTCCCCAGACATTGAACCCTGGATGCCCAGGTTTGGGAGGGATCTTGCGCAAGATGGGAGTGCCAGCTTTCACCGAGATAAGGGCATTTACCTCCCTAAGGTCTACAGCGTGTTCATCCCGATTCCGGGGCCCCTGAGTAAGGTCGATAAGAAACTCCAGCCGGCCATCCTCGCCCGGAAGAGCGGGTTTCCCTCGGGCCACCACTACCCGATCCTTCTCAACTTCGGGTTTTTCCAAAATACCCACCAGCCCCCACGAAGAAAGCTCTTTTTTAATCTCTGCCCATTCCTCCGGGGAGGGCTCCCGGGGACCTTCGAGATAGACCTCCATCTCGTCCCGAGAGACCCGGACCAGATAGGAGCCCAAGGGATGGCCTTTACGTTTCAGTTCCTCTCGCAAACTCATCGGCGCCAGCTCTTTTCTTCGCCTCTGAGGAGCCTCCTTATATTTTCTCGGTGTTTTATCCAGATAAGTAAAGCCATAAAGAGCGCCAGCCCCAGAAAAGGCTCTCGGGGACAAAGCCCGTAGACGGCCACTGGGAGAACCAGGGCTGCAAGAAGAGAACCCACCGAAACGTAACCGCTTAGGGCCACCGCGAGCAAAAAGAAAGGCAGGGCCAAGGCCAAGGCCTTCGGACAGATGATAAACCACACTCCGGCGGCGGTGGCCACCCCCTTGCCCCCGCGAAACTTAAGGTAAAGGGGATAAAGATGTCCCAAAAAAGCCGCTCCTCCCACCCCGGCCAGCCACCAATCCCCATAAGGGTGGGAGGCCAGGAGGTATCGGGCCAGAAGCACCGGCCCCAAGGCCTTCCCCAGGTCTCCAGCCAAGGTCAGGAACCCCCATTTTTTCCCTAAAAGCCGGGCTACATTGGTGGCCCCAGGGTTCCCCGAACCAGCCCGCCGGGGATCGATACCAAAGGGTTTACAGACCAAGATGGCAAAGGGAATGGACCCCAAAAGATAGGCCCCTATAAGCAAAAACCAGGGCATAGAATAAGTTTATCAAATTTATCAAAAAACTTAAATAAGAGGTTTGGATCAAGATTTGGACCAGCTTTTTAGTTTGTTTTCGATCTTTTGGCGTCTGGGATCCTTGGGAGGCAGTAGTTTGAGGGCCTTTTGGTAATGATAGCGGGCCACCTTGAACTCCCCTTTAAGGGCAAAATAACGCCCAAACTCGTAATGGGCTGGCCCCTCTTCCCCCATGGAAGAAAATAGTTGTCCCAAATAATAATGATAAGAGGGGAAATCACCGAACTCCTCTTCCAAGGCCTTAAAAAGGCCTAGGGCCTGATTATAGGCCCGCAATTCTTGATAGGTGCGGGCCAAAAGCCACCGGGCCTTGGGGGAAGACCGGCGGGTCCTCTTGAGATATTCCTCTAAGGCTTGGCGGGCCTCGGGATACCGGCCGGCGTCAAAATAGACCTCGGCCAGATCCAGCCAGAAATAGTCCCGTTGGGGATAGCTCTTGACCACCCATTGCAACTCCTTTAGGGCCTCTTTAAAAAACCGCTTGCGGGCCAAGGCCATCCCCAGTCCGTAGTGTAAGAAAGGGTCTTGGGGAGAATATTTCAGGGCCTCGCGGTATCTTAAGACCAGGGTTCCAGGGTCATGGGTCTGGGTCTTAACCCTTACTTGCAAGCGTCGAAGGTAGATAGGATCTGAGGACCGCGGGTGGGAGACCGGATACTTAGGAACCAGAGTCTCCAGATAGGCCAGCCGTTCCGGAGGAGCCGGGTGAGTTAAGAGATAAGAAGGGCCATTTTCAGCCAAAAGCCAGCGGTGACGGGCGATCTTGTTCAGGATCAAGAGAAAGGCCGAGGCCGGGTAACCGGCCCGAGTCAAGAATTCCATCCCTAGGCGATCGGCTTCTTCTTCGTCGCTACGGCTGTAAGCCAGGGCCCGGGTCAAGGCCAAGGCCGAACTAGTTACCGCCGCAGCGCTTCCCGCCCTTCCCCCTCCCAGGAGGAGGGCCGCCAAGGTGACGGCCCCGGTGGCCATTTGCAGGCGTTTAAGGGACTCTAGCCGCCGGGCCACATGCCGGAGTTGAATGTGGGCTATCTCGTGGGCCATCACCGCCGCAAGCTCCGCCTCGCTGTCTACCTCTTCTAGGAGCCCAGAGGTGAAGAAGATGTAGCCCCCCGGAATGGCGAAGGCGTTGAGACCGTTTTCTTTGATTACCAGAAATTTAAACTGGAAAAATTTGGGCCCCGCCTGTTTTAAAAGCCGGTCCCCAATTCTTTTTAAATACGCGGTTAGCTCGGGATCTTCTAAGATCTCAGTCTGGGCCCGGATTTGCCGGAGGATCTTGCGTCCCAGTTCTTTTTCGTCCTCCGTAGAAAGAAGGGCCCAGGCTGGAACGCTCAGCTTTAAAAAGACCAAGCCCAAAACTAGGAGCCTAAAAAAACGCCGCATAAAATTTATTTTAAAGGGACCTTAATAAAAGAAAAGCCTTAAGGGATGACAGGTTCTTGGGAGCAAAAAAGAGACTTAAATAGTTTTAGCTAAGATAGCGTTTTAGCAAAGCCTAAAAATTAAAAGGGGGCCTCGGAGGCCCCCCTCGGGATTACCGGGACTCTTTAGAACTCAGGGGGAGCTCCCGGGGCCGCTTTTTCTTCTTTTTTGGGCTTTTCAGCCACCAGGGCCTCGGTGGTCAGCATGAGACCCGCGATGGAGGCGGCGTTCTGAAGGGCGCTCCGGCTTACCTTCTTGGGATCGATGACGCCCGCGGCCAGGAGGTCTTCATACTCCCCGGTGGCGGCGTTAAAACCATAGGCCCCGTTTTCGGCCTTGACCTTTTCCACCACGATGGAGCCTTCAAACCCAGCGTTAGCCGCGATCTGACGCAGGGGTTCCTCCAGGGCCCGCATAATAATCTTTACGCCGTGTTTTTCATCCCCTTCCACTTCGCCCAAGAGCTTGTCCAAGGCCGGGATACAACGAATATAGGCCACGCCTCCTCCAGGGACGATCCCCTCTTCCACCGCGGCGCGGGTAGCGTTCAGGGCGTCTTCCACCCGGGCCTTCTTTTCTTTCATCTCGGTCTCAGTGGCGGCTCCCACGTAAATCACAGCCACTCCACCCACCAGTTTGGCCAGACGCTCCTGGAGTTTCTCCCGGTCATAGTCCGAAGTGGTCTCTTCAATCTGGGCCCGGATCTGTTTTACACGGGCCTCAATGTCTTCCTTCTTGCCGGCTCCGTCAATGATGGTGGTATGCTCTTTGGTGATTACCACCCGCCGGGCCCGACCCAGGTCGTTGAGCTGGGCGTTTTCCAGCTTGAGCCCCAGCTCTTCCGAGATAAGGGTTCCGCCGGTAAGGATGGCAATGTCCTGGAGCATGGCCTTGCGCCGCTCGCCAAAACCCGGGGCCTTTACCGCACAGCAGTTAAGGACTCCACGGAGTTTGTTCACCACCAAAGTGGCCAGGGCTTCACCTTCTACGTCCTCAGCGATTACCAGAAGAGGCTTTCCGGAACGTACCACCTGTTCCAAGACCGGAAGGAGATCCTTCATAGAGCTAATTTTCTTGTCGTGGATAAGGATGTAAGGCTCCTCCAGCACGCACTCCATCTTGTCCGGATCGGTCACAAAATAAGGGGAGATATAGCCCCGGTCAAACTGCATTCCCTCCACTACATCGAGATAAGTTTCAAGGCTCTTGGATTCTTCCACTGTAATTACACCTTCTTTGCCCACCTTGTCCATGGCGTCAGCGATAATGTTTCCGATGGTGGGGTCGTTATTGGCCGAAATGGTCCCTACCTGGGCAATCTCCTGGCGATCCTTACAGGGCTTGGCCAATTTCTCCAGCTCCTTAACCACCACTTCCACCGCTCTATCAATCCCCCGTTTTAGGGCCATGGGATTGATGCCCGCGGTCACCAACTTAGAACCTTCGTGCACGATGCACTGAGCCAGCACGGTGGCAGTGGTAGTTCCGTCTCCAGCTACATCACTGGTCTTGGAGGCCACTTCTTTCACCATCTGGGCCCCCATGTTCTCAAACTTGTCCTCCAGCTCGATCTCTTTAGCCACCGTGACGCCGTCTTTAGTGATAGTAGGAGACCCGAAGGTCTTCTCCAAGATAACCTCCCGGCCTTTAGGCCCTAGGGTTACCTTGACCGCGTTAGCTAGCTTGTCTACGCCCGCCAGAAGTTTCTCCCGAGCCTGTACGTCATAAATAATTTCTTTCGCCGCCATAACTTCACCTCCCTCGTAATATTTTTAGTTTTTTAGTCTTCAATAATGGCTAGGACGTCGTCCTCGCGCATAATGAGGTATTCTTCGCCTTTGATCTTGACCTCGGTTCCGGCATACTTGCCAAAGAGGATCCGATCCCCCTCTTTCACCGCCAGGGGCTGCTTCTGGCCGTTTTCCAAAATGCGCCCGTCACCTACCGCAATCACCTTGCCCATCACCGGTTTTTCCTTGGCGGTGTCTGGAATGATGATTCCGGACTCTGTCTTCTCCTCTTCCTCCAGGCGTTGAACTAGAATGCGATCGTGCAGAGGCTTGATCTTCATAGCAACCCCCTCCTTTTGATAGTGTTTTGTTAGCACTCCTTAAAGTCGGTTGCTAATATAATCACTGACCTTTAGGATGCAAGAGGGGGTTTAGCGTCGAGTGAAGGCCTTTAAAAGCGAGGCTAAGAAGACGAGTAAGGACAGAAGGAGGAAGGAAGAGAGATTAAAGGAAAAGGGGAGGGCCTGAGGGCTAAAACGTTTCACCAGGGAAGGTAAAAAGTAGTAGGTCAGAAAAAGGAGAATTTCTCCTAAAAGGAAGAAGAGCAAAAAAGAATGGAGCTGGCGTCTGAAACGCAGCTTTTGTTCCAGCGCCACCTGACGTTCTTCCAAAAAGGCCAGGTCTTTTTCTAGGGTCTCCAGGTCTTTTCTAAGGGACTGGATCTCTCGGCCTGGGTTTTGGTTAAGGCGTCTTTCAAAATGCAAAAGGCGTTCTTCAGCCTCTTTGAGTTTCTGGGCAAAGAGGGCCTCTCCCCGGCGATAGGG
>JALWWR010000224.1 GCA_026993045.1 Thermodesulfatator sp. | reverse complement strand
TCGTGAGGCCCACCACCCGATAAGCCCTGCTGGACCTCCCAGAATCAGGGTGTTCACTCCTAGAGAAAAGAGACCCCCAAACTGAAGGAGAAGGGCTTGAAGGGTGAGGACCACGAAGAAGGCCAGAAAGGCCTGGGGCCCCAAAAGCAGGCCTCCCAGTCCGTTTAACACTAGATGCACACTGGTAGGCCCTAAGGGAAGGTGGATGAGTTGCCCTAGAAAAAGGGCCGCGGTAACCAGACTTATTCGGGGCACCTCTTCCGGAGAAAGATGCCGGAAGACCCCCAAAAGGAGTCCTCCGGTCACGGCCCAGCCGGCTAGGGCCACTCCCGCGGGAAGAACCCCGTCGGCAATATGCATTTAGGGGCCCTCCGGTTTCAGGTCTAAACCCGTAGGAGGTACGGGTTGGGCGGGAAAGACGTAGATCCAGATCCCAGACCGGATGACCAGGGGAAAGGTGCGCTGGGCATAGCGGGCTTGTCCTCCGGGGACGCTTACGTTGATAACCCACCAGCCGGCTTCGGGAAAACCCACCGTAAAATAGCCGGTTTCGTCGGTCCTTAAGACTTGAGTAAGGCGGGGGTTGTTGATTCGGCCCCAAGAATCTTGAGGAAGTTTGGAAGGGGGGACATAAAATCCGTTAAACTTTTCGACTTCTATTTCGGCCCCGGCATAAGGTTGGCCTTTAAGGAGGACCCGGCCTCGAAAGACTTGGCCGGTCTGAAGACCATAAGGACGGACCAAGGGTTCTATCTCTAACCCAAATCCACAGCTCTGCTCCCAACCCCGTTCGACCTGTACGTGCAGGGGAACTTTGAGATAGTCCTGCCAGACTTGATTGGTCTCTTCATTAAGGTAGGGTTTGGCCTTAAGACAGATCCAATGGTCTCCTCGGCGGGTGGGAAGATAAGTCAGACGATAGCCGAAGCGTTTTTTACCCGAAGCGTAGTCCTTGATCGTGAGCCGGCTAAAGACCACCTTTTCCTTTTCTCCAGCCGGGGTCAGAACAAAACCTTCCGGAGCCTTCAGGTCGTAAAGGATGCCCTCAAAGGGATGTCCCAAAAGGAGGAGAAAATGGGCCTCTTGTCCCCGCACCCCATAGCCCAGCCCCTTGGGATCTACCGCGATCAAAAAGTGGGCCTGGGCCAAGACCGGCCACCACACCCCCAAAACCATAAACCAGATTAACCTTTTCATAGCAGGCCTCCTTTTTGTGCTACCTTTACAATAAAAATAACACTAAGTCAAGCCTCTAAATTTGAACCTTGACGGTATAATAAGGACATGTTGTCCGGAATCGGGCTAGATTTAGTGGCCATTTCAAGGATCAGACGTTTGCGAGAACGTTACGGAAAGCGATTTCTTGAACGGGTCTTTGCTGAAGAAGAGCTGGCTTACGCCTTTAAAAAGGCCTTTCCAGACCCTTCCCTAGCGGCTTCTTGGGCCGCCAAAGAGGCCTTGGGGAAGGCCCTGGGTCGCGGGCTCTCGGGGTTGCCTTTAAAGGAGATCGTGTTGGCGCGGGATCTCCCAACCGGGGCCCCGCGTTTCCTACCGCTAGGTCAGGCCCAGGACCTTCATCGAGGTCCTCTCTGGGTCTCGGTGAGTCATGAAGGAGATTGGGTGGCAGTAGTAGTCCTTTTGGGAAAGGAGGATCAAGGGTGCGGTTAGTCTATGCCTCTGAAATGCAAGCCTTAGATCGGTTTACCATTGAGGAAGTGGGAGTGCCGGCGGAAGTCTTAATGGAAAACGCCGGCCGAGGGGTGGTAGAAATCTTGGTTCAAGACTTTAAACCCCATCTTTCCCGGGGCACCTTGGTGTTCTGTGGTCCGGGAAACAATGGCGGAGACGGTCTGGTAATCGCCCGGCATCTGCATCAGAGGGGCTTGCCCGTGGAGGTGGTCCTTCTGGCCCCCGAAGAGAAATATCGGGGAGAGGCCGGGGTGAACCTCAGGATTCTAAGGTACCTAGATCTTCCTTACTCTTTTCTTCTTGATTCTCAGGGGCTTGAGGTCTTAGCCAACCGGATAGAAAAATTCGGACTTCTGGTGGACGCCCTCTTTGGGACCGGTCTTTCGCGGCCCCTTTCCGGGCGTTTCGCCCAGGCCGTGGAACTCCTGAACCGTTTTTCGGGCCCGGTGGTGGCCGTGGATATGCCCTCTGGGCTTTCGGCAGACACTGGCCGTCCCTTGGGGGTCGCGGTGCGGGCCTCCCTCACAGCCACCATGGCCCTCCCTAAGGTGGGGCAGGTAATCTATCCCGGTCGGGAATATGTAGGGGAGCTGCGGATAGTAGATATCGGAATGCCTCCGGAAGTGATAGAAAAGAAGGCCCCCCGACGTTTTTATCTCACCTCGGAATGGGCGGCCCGGGTCTTGAAACCCCGAAAGCCTGACACTCACAAAGGCACTTACGGTCATCTCTTGATTCTGGCGGGCTCCCGGGGCAAGACCGGGGCCGCGGTCTTGGCCGCCCAAGGGGCCTTACGGGCTGGAGCGGGGCTAGTGACCATGGCGGCAGCCCGATCCCTGCAGCCTTTGCTGGCGAGCTATCTACCGGAAGCCCTCACCTTGGGCCTTGAACCCTATAACTCCCAGGAGGAATTGACCTTGGAGACCCTTCCGCCTCTAATGGAGGCGGCCTCAAGGGTCAAGGCCGCCGTCCTGGGGCCTGGTTTTGGTCTTTCAGAAGAAACGCAGGCCCTCTCCCGGGAGCTAGCGGTCAAATTTCCCAGACCCATGGTCCTTGATGCCGACGCCTTGACCGCCTTGGCGGGGAGACTGGAACTTCTTAAGGAGGCTCAAGGCCCCCGGGTCCTTACCCCTCATCCCGGAGAGATGGCGCGGCTTTTGGGGCAGCCCAAGGAGGAGATCCAGACCGACCGACTGGCCGCGGCCCGGTTGGCCGCGGAACGCAGCGGTCAGACGGTGGTTTTAAAGGGAGCGGCCACGGTGGTGGCGGCATGGGTGGTGGCGCCGGCGGCGGCATGGGCGGTGGCGGTGGTCACGGTGGCGGCATGGGTGGCCGC
>JALWWR010000223.1:6175-10118 GCA_026993045.1 Thermodesulfatator sp. | reverse complement strand
ACTCAAGATCCCTAAAGCTACCGGGAGATCAAAACCGGCCCCTTCTTTTTTTACATCCGCCGGAGCTAGATTGATAGTAACCTTTTGGGTGGGATAGTCATAACCGGAGTTTTTGAGAGCGGCTCGGATGCGTTCCCGACTCTCTTTAACCGCACTGTCTGGAAGGCCAACGATGGTGGTTCCCGGTAGACCAAAAGAGAGGTCTACTTCCACTTCCACCGGAAAGGCCTCCACCCCTAAGACCGAAGCCGTATAAACCCTAGCCGGCATAATCTTTTATATAACAAAAACAAAAAGGCCGTGGAAGTTTCCCCCCACGGCCTTAAAACATCAAGAGGAACTGATTTAGCCTATACCAGCGGCGGAGAGGAATCCTCCCAACTTAGCGAAGACCAGGTAAAAGCTCAACACCAGGGCATAGAGGGTCAAGGCCTCGATAAAGGCCAACCCCAAGATCATGGTTACGGTGAGTTTACCGGCCAGCTCAGGGTTGCGGGCGATACCTTCACAAGCCCCCCGGACACAATGCCCCATGCCTACTCCACAACCGCTAGCCGCGATCCCAATCCCCAAACAGGCTCCCAGGACCACTGCGCCCAAGAACCCAAAGCCCAGAGCCTGTTTGGCCGTACCAGGTTCCGCAGCTAAAGCTAAGGCGGCTCCCACGAGAACAAACAACGCTGTAAGCCCTAACACTTTCTTCATCCTACATCCCTCCTTTTCGAGTTTTTCTTAATCCAAGACGCAAGGGCCTACCCCCGCGCCTGCCTTTCTTTTAATGGGCCTCCTCGGCCGCGCCTGCAAAATAGGCCAGGGACAAGGTTACAAAGATCAGCATCTGGATAAAGGCCACCAGCACCCCTAGAAGCAGAATGGGAAGCGGGGCCAAGAAAGGTCCCGCCAAAAGCAAAAGGATCCCTACCAGGAGCTCCTTAGCATACATGTTGGCAAAAAGTCGGACCGAAAGGGAAATAACTCGTCCTAAATGGCTAAAGACCTCGATGAAAAACATTAAAGGAGCCAGCCATTTAATAGGGCCTAAGAAATGTTTGATATAGCCCAGCCCATGGATTCGTAGGCCAATAAAATGGTAGTAAACAATAGTAATCATGGTTAAACCCAAAGTGACATTGATATTAGCGGTGGGACAAGCAAAACCTGGGATAAGCCCCATATAATTAGAAACAAAAATAAAGAGCGCGAACATCACGATGAGCGGGAAGACCCAGGGCAGGATGTCTCGGCCGGTATGCTTAGGATCTGGAAGATTGTCCCGGGAAAAGTTGTAAAGGGTTTCAATGACCATCTCCCACAGGTTCTGGAGCCCTCGAGGAATAAACTCTAGCCGCTTAGTCCCCAGCAGGGCCAGTAGCACCAAAAGGATAAAAGCTAGGTATCCGTAAACCATATGGGGAGCAAAAATACGGGCTAGAATACCAAAATGATCTGCGTGTAGATAAAAATGCTCCCCCGAAGGAATTCCCAGCTTTTGTAAAATAAGACACAAAAAGAAAATAGGTTCTTCCATGGTCTTACCTCCTCAAAACTACTTGCCAGCTTTTCTTAAAAACTATCTCAAACAACAAATAAAATAGGTGTAATACGATAACCGAAAGGCCCAAAACCAAATAAAGGGGTTGGGCCAGTTCATACCGGAAAAGGAGCCCTACTATCACCCCTGTAACCAAGAGACGGCTGTAAAACTTTAAGAGAAAAACCAATAGAATTCGATTATAAGGAAGGCCAGCCTGGGCCTTGCGGGCAATATCCCGACCATCACGTTTTAAAAATTGAAAATGGACCAAACTGATGGCTATTCCCCAAAAACAACTCACTGTAGCCTGAAACTCTTGAAAGATAAAGCTTATCACCATCAAGAGCACCGCAGCCAAAATTAAGGTGCGCCATTCAAATTCTTGCAAAATTTTTTCTGGGGCCTGAGAAAAATTCATTTTAACTTCCGGTTTAAACGCCGGGTGTAATAAAGCAAGTTTTTAAACCCTCCTATCGCTCCTAAAGCTATTCCGATAATCAAAAACCAGGGCCGGGTACGCCCCCCAAAGACTTTCTCGTCTAAGAGGAGACCGAAGAGCCCACCGGCCAAGACCGAACCTACCACCGCTAACCCAATACTCAGGGCTTCCCCGATGGCCTCCCATAAGTCTTTCCACGCACCCTTGGCCATTCACAACCTCTACGCTTAGCAAGGAAGAACTAGAAAGTCAACCATCATTAACACAAATTATAGGTCTCTAAGGCCATTTAAGCCCTCGCTTTTTTCTTCAAAGAGGACTTTTTGGGCTTTAAGAGCTTGCCCGCTCTTCGAAGTGCTCCCGGACCTGGTACATGAAGGCCTCGATGCGCATCCTCGTGCCCATGGAGCGCTGACCGTCACAAGGCACGGTGAGGACCGGCACGTAGCCTTCGTCTTCTCGCACCCTTTTGAGGAGCATGGAAACCACCGTGCCTGGCATACAGGTGAAGGGAATTACATTCACGATCCCGTTTACCCCATGGCGCAGGTAGTCCAAAGACTTGCCCACCGAAAGGATGGCTTCCCCTTCAAACTCATCGCTCATATACTTACGGGCCAGGCCGATGATTTCTTCCACAGTGGGCTCTTCGGCGGTGCGCAAAAGGTCCCGCACCAGGCTTACGAAACGATGTTCGTCTTCTAGCTGGACCCGGTTCTCGATCACCAGCTTCAAAAGTTGTTTAAAAAGACGCAACCTCTTGGCCCAGCGTTTAGAAGTGTAATTGATGTAGTAAAACCACTCTGCAATGGTGGGGAGCCAGACCTCCGCTCCCAAAGATTCCAAGACCCGCACGATATCTTCGTTGGCGTACCGGTTAGAACGCACATAAATCTCTCCTACGATACCCACCACCGGCTTTTTCCCTTTATCTTTGACTGGAATATTTGCAAATCTTTCCCGGAGCTCGGCCATCACCGCGACCAGATCCTCTCGCTTCTCCACCGCCTTCTCTAACCGCGCCACCGCCTCCCAATAGATCTTTTCCGTCTGCCCAGGTTGCACTTCATAAGGACGGGTCTCCCGTAAAAATTTGTCTAAAAGATCCATACAAAGCAGGCCTTTCCAAGTAAGACGGGTAAAATCCCCTCCCACTAGGCCCAAGTCTTCATAGAGTTTTACGTCTTGTTGGGGGGAATAGATAGGGACTTCCGGGAAACCTAATTCGTCCAGGATCTTACGGTGCAGGCGGTTGTACTGGCCAAACCGGCAGGGACCGGCCCCGGAAGGCATAAAAAAGGCCACCTTCTGGGGATCAAAATCCGGTTTTTTCACCAATTTGATCATATCCCCGGTAGTAAGTATGGTGGGATAGCATTCCTTCCCGCTGGTATAGCGGCGGCCATAAAAAAGGGCCTCGTCGTCTGGTTCCGGCAAGGTCTCGGCCTTAACCCCACAGGCCCTAAAGGCAGCCGCCAGCACCCGGGCGTGATCCGCCATATAGGGAATATAAAGGGTGCGACCATCCCGGGGGCGGATGGGCGGCCGGGGTCGAGGGCCTGGAAGGGCGTAAACCCGGGTCTTCCCCCGAATGCTATCCAGATAGGCCTCAATCCGAGTTACCACCCCGGCGTCGGCGCTGTGTTCATCGATCTCGATCTGAAGATAGGGTTTCCCGGCCAAAAGTTCCTCAAAAAAGTGCTCGATAAAAGAATCTGGACCGCAGGAAAAATTGGTAATAAAGACCGGAAAAAGTTGGGGATGTTCCCGGCAAAAATGGGCTGCAAGCAAGATACGCTGGCCATAGCGCCAATACATCCCTTCTAAACCGTCTAAAGAGTTAACCTCTGAGAGGGGGAGCATGTCCACCGGGATTCCCAAAACTCCCAAGCTGCGAATCTTGTTATGGATAGCGAGGTTGGCCCCAGGGTCAAAGGCGTTATAAGGGCGGCCCACTATCACCAAGGCCA
>JALWWR010000223.1:0-6165 GCA_026993045.1 Thermodesulfatator sp. | reverse complement strand
CCGGAAAGCACCTCCTCCCCTCGCTCCTTTAGCCAGCGATAGAAATCTTCTTGGGCGACCTCTGCTGCTGAAACGGCCCTTTTCATCTCTTTCCAAGAAACCCCTAACTTCGAGGCCAGACTCTTGAACTCTTCCCGCAGGACCGAGCCCCCGGTGCCGAAATGGAAAACCGGGGCTAAAAGCTCGGCTTTAAAATCTTCGAAACGAATAGAAGCCGGAAGCGCCCAGGGGAACCCCTGAACATAGGGACAAATTTTTCCGGTTTTAAGCTGGGGATGATCCGAGGGCAGATCCGAAATCTGAGGAACAAAGATCCGTTTAAGACCCTCTTTTAACAGCGCAAGCACGTGTCCATGGGCCAGCTTTACCGGAAAACAAGTCTCCGCCGCCACTATCTCGCATCCTTCTTTGATGATCTCTTTACTGGTAGGCGGGGAGAGCACCACCTTAAAACCTAGTTCTTGGAGCAGGGTGACGAAAAAGGGAAGTCTTTCCCAAAAAAACAAGATCCGAGGAAGCCCGATTTCGCCCCGGGGAAAATGGCCCTCCTCCTTAAGATAAGAAAGAAGCCGCCTTTCTCTTTCCAAGACTAGATTGGGAAGATCCGCCGGGGGTTTGCGGTGTTCCACTTCATAGCGTTCGCAACGCCCTCCGTAATAATAGGGCCGATGGCCTTCGATGGAGACCTGATGGATCTCACACCGGTTGGGACAGGCCTTACATTCAAAGGTGGAGATCCGATAATGGACTCGAGTGAGATCAAAACCCTTAAAGCGACTTTTTTCCCAAGAGCGTTCTTTCTTGGCCAAGAGGGCCACTCCCATAGCTCCGGTGACCTCATGGTGCGGAGGAACGGTAATAGGCCGGCCCAAGACCTTCTCAAAGGCCGCTACCATCCCTTGATTGAAAGCCGTGGCCCCTTGAAAAAAGATCTTCTGACCAATCTTGCGATCTTCTACCACCTTGTTCAGATAGTTATAAACGATGGCATAGCAGAGACCGGCGATGAGGTCCTCTTTAGGAAGCCCTTGCTGCTGATAATGGAGAAGGTCGGACTGCATGAAGACCGTGCATCTTTCCCCCATCTCCAGCGGGGCCGGGCTTTTGAGGGCCATCTCGCCGAATTTTTCGATGGGCACCCCCAGGCGAACGGCTTGTTCCTCCAAAAAAGAGCCGGTGCCAGCCGCGCAGGCCTTGTTCATGGTGAAATCCACGATGGTTCCCTTCTCAAGACGGATATACTTGGAATCTTGGCCTCCGATCTCAAAGATGGTGTCCACTTCGGGATCTAAGAGAAGGGCTCCCAAGGCCTGAGCGGTGATCTCGTTACGAATCACGTCGGCCCCCACAAAATCTCCCACCAGATACCGTCCCGAACCCGTAGTCCCCACCCCTAAGACCTCTACTTCCGGAGGAAGTTCTTGTGCCAGACGGGAAAGGCCCTCCTTTACGCTCTCCAGAGGTTTTCCATGATGGAGCATATAGACCTTGGCCACCAACCTTCCTTCTTCGTCCAAGGCCACCAGCTTGGTGCTCACGGAACCTACATCAATTCCCAGATAGACTCGGCGGGCGGTCCGGTCTGGGGTCTCGGGTTTCAGATAGACCGAAGAATAAGGGACCAAAGGAGGGAACCGCTTGGGAGAGGCCTTTCGTTCCCGAAGATAGGCCCGAAGGATTTCAGCCCCCCGGTATTCGGAAGCGGCCCGACCGTCAAGCCCGTAAAGGGCCGCCCCGATAGCCCCCATAATCCCGTGGTGTTCCGGGATGATAAGTTCATCCTCCCGGAGCCCGAAGACCTCTTTAATGGCCCGACGCACGCCAAGATTAGCCGCTACCCCGCCTTGGAAGACCACCGGGGGCTCTACCCGGCGACCTTTGGCCAGATTGCTCTTCAAGTTCCGAATGATGGCAAAACAAAGTCCAGCGATGATCTCATGGTCCGGGACCGCGGCCTGCTGGAGATGGATCATGTCTGACTTGGCAAAGACCGTGCAACGCCCAGCGATGCGAGGGATATTTTTAGCCTGGAGGGCCAGCCGGCTGAATTCCTCGATGGAGTAACCCAAGCGGGCGGCCTGCTGTTCCAGAAAGGCCCCGGTGCCCGCGGCACAAAGGGTGTTTAAAGCAAAATCCGCGATACGAAACTTCCCCTCTTCGTGTTTGATAAAAACCAGCTTGGAGTCTTCGCCTCCGATATCAATAATGGTCCGGGCCTCGGGATGGAAGTGTTCCACGGCCCGGGCGTGGGCCATAACCTCGTTTACAAAGGCCACTCCCAGGATTTGGGAAATGAACTTTCCAGCGGTTCCCGTGCAGGTGATCCCCAAAAGCTCCGAACCGTAACACTTTTCAACCTCTGAGAGAAGTCTTTCGGCCGTCTCTACCGGCTGACCGTGGGTCTTTTGATAGACTTTATAGACGAGATTCCTTTCCGGATCTAAGACCGCCACTTTGGCCGTCCCGGAACCTACGTCTAATCCCACGTAAAACTTACCCATAAACTCCCCCGTATGAGCCTTTAAAAAGTTAGAATAAATTTAAATTCTTCCCTCGACAAGGAGAAAAGGAGTTTTTGATAAAGCTCAGCCCCCGTATCTTCTTTTTCTACCGCAATCCTGACGACTGGGATCCCTTGTTTTTGATATTCCTCTATCAAGGGCCGGGTTCGCTCTTCGTACCAGCGTAATTTTCGCGCTATGAGATCAGGCGTGTCATCTAGGCGTCCCTTCCGATCTCCAGCAGGATCCTGTTTTAAACGATAAAGTAAGGTTTGCCGATCTAAGACCAATTCCACCACCAACCGGATCTCTACCTCCTCTTGCACCGCTTCCAACTGTTCCTTGTGTCTAGGAAGGCCGTTTAAAACCAGGTGGTCTCCAAGGTTCGCCCCCCGGCGTTTCCAAAAGTGGTTTAAGATCTTGTGGGCTAGATAAAGGTGTTCCCTTTCCAAAAGCCGTCCTTCGGAAAGGACTTTTCGGATAAAGTCCCTTTCTTGAGGGGTAACTTCCGAGGCCCCGTTTAGGGCAATGCGACGCAATTCCGCTCCAAAGTCAAAGTGGTGAAATCTCAGAGAGCCTAAACCATATCTCTCTAAGAAATCACCCAAAGGGCTCTTCCCGGCGCCAGTAGGACCTAAAAGATGAAGGGCTTTCATGGAAGGAGGGCGTCTACAAAGGCTTTGGGATTAAAAGGAGCTAGGTCTTCCATCTTCTCCCCCAGCCCTATAAACCGGATGGGAAGTTTAAAAAGATGGGCCACTGTAACCGCAATCCCGCCTTTAGCGGTACCGTCCATCTTGGTGATAATCAAGGAATCAAGTTTTACCGCTTGACCAAAGAGCTTGGCTTGGTTGACGGCGTTCTGTCCGGTGGTGGCGTCCAAGACCAGGATGTTTTCATGCGGGGCCTGGGAAACCACCTTTCCAGCCACCCGCACCATCTTCTTGAGTTCCTCGATCAGGTTGTATTTGGTATGTAAGCGGCCGGCGGTGTCCACTAATACTACATCCACACCGCGGGCCTGGGCCGCCTGGAGCCCTTGATAGACCACGGCTCCTGGATCAGCCCCAGCTGCTTGTTTTATAACTTCAAAGCCTACCCGTTTGCCCCAGGTTTCAAGCTGTTCAATGGCCGCGGCCCTAAAGGTGTCGGCCGCCACCGCCAAAACCGAAAAACCCCGGCCCTTTAAATGCCAGGCCACTTTAGCCAAAGTGGTGGTCTTCCCCACCCCGTTAACCCCAATGAAAAATATTACTCCCGGGGTAGCCTCAGGGGGAAAGGGCGGGGCCTCTAAAGAAAGCATGCGAAGCATTTCTTCTTTTAGACCTTGGCGTAACTCGCTGGTCTTGAGGGGTTCCCCTAAAAGAACCTTTTTGCGGGAGGGTTCTAAGAGCTTGTTAACGGTCTCAATCCCTAAGTCGGCGGTGATCAGGATCTCCTCTACTTCTTCCAGAAAGGCCGCATCTACCAACCGATCGACTTCAAAGAGCTCTCCTAAAGAAGATTTCAGTCTTTCCCGGGTCTTAGAAAGGCCTTGGCGGAACTTTTGCCAAAGCTTGATCTCTGAGGAGGAAGTCTCGGCCTCAGTCGGTCTTTCTAAAGGTTTTTCTGCTTCCGCCTCGGTTTTTTTACGCCGAAACCACTTGAGCATTTGTCTACCTTGGGTTAATGGTTGAGCATACTTTATTACCAAATCCCCGGTGAGGCAAGAAAATGGAGATAGAACTTAGGTTAGTCCCAAAAGATCGGCGACGGCCAGTCCCGGAGCTCAAGAATCTGGTCTTTGGTCGGCTTTTTACGGAACACATGTTCGTTATGGAATACGATTGTAAACGGGGTTGGCATTCTCCTCGCATTCAACTCTACCAAGATTTGACCTTAGATCCCGCGGCCATCGTTTTGCACTACGCCCAGACCATCTTTGAAGGCCTTAAAGCTTACTGGGGAGTAGATGGGAAGATCCGCCTTTTTCGGCCTTGGGAAAATGTGAAACGCCTCAACCGGGGGGCCGAACGCCTCTGTATGCCTCAAGTCCCGGAAGATCTCCTTCTAGAAGCCATAAAAAAATTGGTTCTAGTGGACCAGGCCTGGATCCCCCGGGAAAAGGGCGCGGCCCTTTATATCCGGCCTTTTATGTTTGGCACCGAGCCCTCTTTAGGGGTGAAACCCAGCCATTCTTATCTTTTGTTGATAATCCTCTCTCCGGTGAGTGCCTACTATCAAGAAGGGTTTAACCCGGTAAAGATCTATGTCACGGAGGAATTTGTTCGGGCCGCCCCTGGAGGGACTGGAGAGGTAAAAGCTGGGGGGAACTACGCCGCCAGTCTTAAGGCCGCGGAAGTGGCCCATAAAAGGGGCTATACCCAGGTCCTTTGGCTGGATGCTGTGGAACGCCGGTATGTGGAAGAAGTAGGGACCATGAACATCTTTTTTTACTTTGAGGACGAACTGGTAACCCCGGCCCTTTCAGGAAGCATCCTTCCTGGCATAACCCGGGATTCCGTCCTCCACCTGACCAGAGAGTGGGGGCTTCCGGTTTCCGAACGTCGGGTAAGTATCGAAGAGGTAATTGAGGGGGTCGAGACCGGAAGACTCAAGGAATGCTTTGGGACTGGCACGGCAGCGGTAATCTCCCCGGTGGGGGCTTTGTGCTGGAGAGATCAGGAGTATCTCATAAATCAGGGACAAACGGGCCCCCTGGCCCGCCGTCTCTTTGACGAGCTCACTGGTATCCAATACGGCGAAAAAGAGGACCCCTTCGGTTGGACGATAGTCCTAGATTAAAAATCCACAATTTTTCGGGCCTTGGCCGTCTCCCGCTGTACAGCCGCGGCCTTATCTAGATCAAAGTCCGCCAGTTCTTCTTCTCCCAGATCTCGATAGACCTGACTGCGGGCCATAAAGGCCGCGGCGTAAAGAGGCTCCAAATCGATGGCCCGGTTAAAATGCTCCAGGGCTTTTTCGAGCCAGGCCTTCTTTTCCTCTTCTTGGTCCGTAAGCTGGCTTCGGCGGTAAAAAATCTGGCCGATTCGGAAGTAAAGCCGAGGGTTTTCCGGATCCAGAGCTAAGGCCTTCGTAAGGTCCGCCTCGGCTTCTTCTAGGCGTTCCAGACGAAGATAGGCCGCGGCCCGCGCCTGATAGGCCTTTGTCATCTGCGGATCGGCCTCTAGGGCCTGCGTAAAATATTGGATGGCCTCCTCGAAGCGTTGCTTCATAAGGAGGAAGGCGCCTTCTTCAAAGAGTTCTTCAGGGTTCATCCCTTCCCTCCAAGACGGTTTAGGCTTGAGTTTAACGGAAACTTAGTTATTTTGGAAGAAAGGAGGGGTGCCCGAGCGGTCGAAGGGGGCGGCCTTGAAAGCCGCTGAGGGCGTAAGCCCTCCGGGGGTTCGAATCCCTCCCCCTCCGCTGGGCTTGATCCGGGTCGAATCTCTGGCTAAACTGGAAAATGCCTGGAGGGGTGGCCGAGTGGTCGAAGGCGCTCGCCTGCTAAGCGAGTGTGCGGACAAAATCCGCACCGTGGGTTCGAATCCCACCCCCTCCGCCAGTCAAGTCTTCCCGCCGGCGTAGCTCAATTGGCAGAGCATGGGATTTGTAATCCCAGGGTTGAGGGTTCAAGTCCCTCCGCCGGCTTTTAGGGCCTAGGTACGGAACTGGGAGGCCAAAG
>JALWWR010000222.1:8768-10159 GCA_026993045.1 Thermodesulfatator sp. | reverse complement strand
ATCGGGACGAACTCCTTTGGCTAGCCCAAAAGTTACGGGAAGAGCAGGTCCCCCATTTTTGGCTGGCCGGAGGCACCAAGGTCCTTTTTTCAGACCAAGGTTTTAAGGGAGTGGTGATCAACCTGAGACGGTTTAAAGGGATCCGGGAGCTTTCTCCCGGACGGCTGGAGGTCTTGAGTGGGACTCCGGTGGCCGCGGTCCTGGCTTATGGCCTTAAAAGGGGGTTTGGGGGGCTAGAGTTTATGGCCGGAGTGCCGGCCACCGTGGGCGGGGCCCTTTATATGAACGCCGGGGCCTTTGGAGAGGAGATAGGCCCTTGGGTGGAAGAGGTGGAAATCTTGACTCCTGAAGGTCTTAAACGCTTTAAGAGCTCTCCTTCCTGGTGGAGCTATCGTTCTTTTCGGGGGCCTTCGGGGGTTATCCTAAGCGTGGTCTTACGTCTTAACCCCACCTCTCCGGCAGAAATAAAGCGCAAGATAGAGGAAGTCTTGCGTTGGCGGCGGGCCAAGCAGCCTTTAGGGCTTCCCTCCTTTGGCTCGGTCTTCAAAAATCCTCCTTCGGCTGCGGCTGGTTATCTCATCGAGAGAGCCGGTCTTAAGGGGCTGGAGAGGGGTGGGGCCCAAATAAGCCCCAAACACGCTAATTTCATTGTAAACCGAGGGGGAGCCCGGGCGGAGGAGGTCCTCTATCTCATGGAACGAATGGGAGAGGAGGTGTGGCGGCGTTTTGGGGTAAGGTTAAAACCGGAGGTCCAAATTGTTTCGGTCTAAAAGAGGTCTGATTTGGCTGGCCGGAATCCTTTTATGGCTGGGGCTGACAGCGGGCTTAAGGTATTGGCTGGTAAACTCCTCTCTATTTACCCTAAAGAAGATCCAAATTTCGGGCCTAAAACGCCTTTCGGAAAAAGAGGTCCGAAAGAGCCTGGCCCTAAAGCCAGGGATTAATCTTTTTAAACTGAAACTGGAGGATTATCAAAAGCGCTTGGAGTCCCATCCCTGGATAAAAGAGGCCTATCTAGTTCGCCATCTCCCGGACACCTTAGAGGTTAAAATTACCGAAGAGGTCCCGGTGGCGGTAACGGCTTGGGAAGGGAAACTTTATTTTGTAAGTGCTGAAGGACATCTCTTGCCCCAAGCTCCGGATAAGGCCCTCTTTTCTTACCCGGTACTTTCTTTCAAGACCCCGGAGGTGCTAGAGGCCCAAAAGGATTTTCTCAAGCTCCTGGTTTGGGTCCAAAAAAGCAATACCTATCTGCCCTGTTACGAAAATTGGTCCCAGGTCTATCTGGATCGCGAGCGGGTGCTATTGGTCACCAAGACCGGTTTAGAAATCCAATTTCCCGCTACCGATTTTTCTAACCTTAAAAGGGCTTACAGGCGTCTGGACCGGAT
>JALWWR010000222.1:0-8758 GCA_026993045.1 Thermodesulfatator sp. | reverse complement strand
ACCTTTATCAGAATCGTTTGTATACTAAGGCCCAGAAAATTCGCCTGGACTATCCTCCAGGAAAGGCCCTTTTAGTCTATCGGCAGGAGAAGAAATAAATGGCTAGAGCGGATCTTATCGCAGCCATAGACGTGGGAACCAGCAAGATATGTTGCCTAGTGGTGGAGAAAGGATCCGAGGGTTTGAGGGCCTTAGGGCTGGGTATCGTGCCAGCCCAAGGCTTGCGCAAAGGGGTGGTGATCAACATCGAGGAGGCGGCCCAGAGCGTTCGGAAAGCCAAGCTGGAGGCGGAAAAACAGGCTTACGAAGAGATCCGAGAGGTAGTTACTGGGATCGCGGGCTCCCATGTAGAAAGTCTCACCAGCCACGGGGTAATCGCCTTGCGGACCGGGGAGGTCCAAGAAGAGGATATAGAGCGGGTGTTAGAAGCGGCCCGGGCCGTAAACCTTTCTCAGGATCGGGTGATCTTGCATGTCTTGCCCCAGGAGTTCAGTGTGGACCAGCAGACTGGCATCCTTCAGCCTTTGGGTATGAGTGGGGTGCGCTTGGAGGTTAAAGCCCACCTTATCACGGCTTCGGCTTCGGCGGTCCAGAACCAACTCAAGTGTCTGGCCCAGGCGGGGCTTGAGGCTCAGGCAGTGGTCCTTCAGGCCTTGGCTTCAGCCGAAGCGGTCTTGACCCCGGAAGAAAAAGAACTGGGAGTGGCTTTGATCGATTTTGGCGGAGGCACCACGGACTTGGCCCTCTTTTTGGAAGGCTCTCTCCATTACACCACTTCCATTCCGGTGGGGGGTGACCTTTTGACTAGCGACCTCACCGTGGGCTTACGGACTCCTCGGGTGGCTGCTGAGACCCTGAAACAAGAATACGGGGTCTGTCTGCCGGAGCTGGTAACCGAAGACGAGATCCTGGAGGTCCCTTCCTTGGGCCAGAAACCCCCGCGAAAACTTTCACGCCGACTGTTAGCTGAAATTCTGGAACCCCGGGTGCAGGAACTCTTAGAGATCATCAACACCAACCTTGAGACCAGCGGTTTGAAGGCCCGCCTTTCCTCCGGGGTGGTCTTTACCGGAGGTTCGGCCTTGCTTCGTGGGCTCCCGGAGTTTGCGGAACAGCTCTTTGATTTGCCGGTAAGAATAGGATATCCGGTAGCCCTATCAGGCCTAAGCGAAGAGGTCTCCCATCCTCGTTTAGCCACCGCGGTGGGCCTGGTCCTTTACGCTCATCGTTATCTGGATTGGGGTTTGGAAGAACCTATAAAGGAAGAAGGTTTTCTCAAAAAATTTAAGAAAATTCTAGGCTTAGGGGGGTAAATTATGGTCTTTGAATTAGTCGAAAGTCATCATCAGGCCCGGATCAAGGTCATAGGTGTGGGAGGTGGAGGGGGAAACGCCATCCGAAACATGATCCGCAAAGGCCTTAAAGGCGTGGAATTCATCGCGGCCAACACTGATTACCGAGTTCTGGACCTCAATCCTGCTCCGGAAAAGATCCAATGGGGAAAGGAGCTTACCAAGGGGCTGGGGGCGGGTGGAAACCCAGAAGTGGGTTATGAGGCGGCTATGGAAGCGGAGGAAGAGATCCGCCGGATCCTTTCCGGGGCGGATATGGTCTTTGTGACTGCCGGTTTAGGCGGGGGGACCGGGACCGGGGCCGCGCCGGTGGTGGCCCGTATTAGTAAAGAACTTAACGCCTTGACCGTGGCGGTGGTCACCAAACCTTTCCGGTTTGAAGGCCGTCACCGGATGGCCGTGGCCCAAAAGGGGCTAGAGGAACTCAAAAAATACGTAGACACCATTATCACCATCCCCAACGATCGCCTTTTAGCCCTTTCTTCCCCCAACGCCAAGCTTTACGAGATGTTTCAGAAGGCCGATGACGTCCTTTATTACGCCGTCCGGGGCATCTCGGACCTCATTCTCTTTCCCGGGTACATCAACCTAGACTTTGCAGACGTGCGGGCCGTGATGACTGATATGGGCGGGCTGGCCCTTATGGGCACTGGGATCGCAAGCGGCGATCATCGGGCCGAAGCTGCAGCCCAGAGCGCCATTTCAAGCCCCCTTCTAGAAGATATCTCCATTTCCGGGGCCCGGGGGGTGCTCTTAAACATCACCGCCCATCCCGACACCCTCACTATGGAAGAGATCCAGCTTATCTCGGACCTGGTGGCCCGGGAGGCCCATGAAGAGGCCAAGATCTTTTGGGGGGTGGTCTTTGACGAAGAACTAGGAGACGAACTTCGGGTCACCGTAATCGCCACCGGCATCGGAGCTCAGGCGGCCGCGGAAACCGAAAAGCAAGAACAGAAGGTCCTTCCCTTTGAAAAACCCAAAAAGGAGGAGGTTATCCGGCGGCGTCGGTCTCGAATTTTAGATTCTTTACCTACAGAAGAGGAGCTCGAGATCCCCACTTTTTTGCGACGCAAGGCCGATTAAAGGACCAGTTTTTTGACCCGGTGGGCGTGACACTGCAAATTTACCGCTACCGGCAGACTAGCGATATGGCTGGGTTGGGTCTCTAGGTGGACTGCTAAGGCCGTGGTCTTTCCTCCAAAACCCAAAGGTCCTATCCCTAAAGCGTTAAGGGCTTCCAGAAGCCTTTTTTCTAAGGCCGCTACTTCCGGGTCTGGGTGAAGGCTGCCCAGGGGTCTAAGGAGGGCCTTTTTAGCCAACTTGGCCGCTTGTTCAAAGTCTCCCCCAAGGCCCACCCCTACCACTACCGGCGGACAGGGGTTGGGGCCAGCCTGGGCTACGGTCTCTACCACTAGCTCTTCAACGCCTTTCAACCCTGCCGCAGGGGGTAGCATAGCCAAGCGGCTCATGTTTTCGCTCCCGCAGCCCTTGGGCAGGAGATAGATCTCAAGCCGGTCTCCAGGGACTGGTTCCCAGTGGATTACCCCAGGAGTGTTGGTGCCGGTGTTCCGGCGGGACAAGACCTCGCAGACCGAGGCCCGCAAAAATCCTTCCTTGAACCCTAAATAAAGTCCTTCTTGGATAATCTGGGAGAGCCCCGGCACCCGCACCTCTTCGCCCTGAAAGACCCAGACCACCGGGATACCAGTATCCTGACAGAGGGGGAGACCTTCTTTCTCTGCCAAAGAGGCGTTTTCTATAAGGATCTCTAAGGTCTTGCGGGCCAAGGGCTTGGTCTCAGAGGCCAGGGCCTTCTCTAAGGCCTCTTTGACCTCAGGGGGAAGGATCCGGCAGGCCTCTATCAGGCCTTGAGCTACGGCTTCTTTTACCGCCTCCGGAGGGATCTCGCGCATCTTCTTGGGGCCCTCAGATTATTGACCACTAAAGGGAAAGATACTATGTTTTCCAAACATGCAAAAGGATAAAAAGCCTAAACCTCTTTTTAATAATCAAAAAAATCGTTATCTTCCTTGGCTCTTGGTGGGGCTCCTTTTGCTCTTTTTCTTTCTCTGGCCCTTCCTGGTCTCTTATCCCAAAGAAGAATTAGCCTATAGCGAATTTAAGGCTTTAGTTAAGCAGGGGCTGGTAGAGAATATCGTTATTTCCAAAGACTATATCGAGGGGGAACTCAAACCCGGAGCCGTAGAGATCCTTTCCGCCGCCCGTAAAAGCCCCCTTAAGCTCCAGAAATATTTTCGGACCGGTAAGGTGGACGACCCGGAGTTAGTGAAGCTTTTAGAAGAAAAAGGGATCCGTTTCCAGGCCAAGGCCGAGCCGGGTTGGCTGTCCCATATCTTGTCCTGGGTCATTCCTTTAGGGCTTCTCTTTTTCTTCTGGATTCTTATCCTGCGTCGCTTTGGTCCTCCGGAAGGCGGGGTGATGGGCCTGGCTAAGAGCAAGGCCCGAGTCTATGTCCAAGAGGACATCCAAGTCACCTTTAAGGACGTGGCCGGGGTAGACGAGGCGGTAGAGGAACTAAAGGAGGTGATCGAGTTTCTGAAAAACCCCCAGAAATTTACCGCCTTAGGGGGTAAAATTCCCAAAGGGGTGCTCCTCGTAGGCCCTCCAGGCACGGGGAAGACCCTTTTGGCGCGGGCGGTAGCCGGAGAAGCCGGAGTGCCCTTTATCTCTATCTCAGGTTCATCCTTCGTAGAAATGTTTGTAGGGGTAGGGGCGGCCCGGGTAAGAGACCTCTTTGCCACCGCGGAACAAAAGGCTCCTTGTATCATCTTTATTGACGAAATCGACGCCTTGGGCAAGGTCCGTGGGGTCTCGCCGGTGGCCGGAGTAGACGAGAGAGAGCAGACCTTGACCCAACTCCTTACCGAAATGGACGGTTTTGACCCCAAAAAGGGGATCATTATCATTGCCGCCACCAATCGGCCTGAAATTTTGGATCCGGCTCTTCTGCGTCCCGGCCGCTTTGACCGTCATATCGTAGTGGATCGGCCGGATCTCAAAGGTCGGGAGGCCATCCTCAAGGTGCACACCCGAAACGTAAAGTTGGCCCCGGACGTGGATTTAAAGGTCATTGCGGCCCGGACTCCAGGGATGGTAGGAGCTGATCTGGCCAATATCGTAAACGAGGCTTGTTTGCTGGCGGCCCGTAAAGGAAAGGAACAGGTGGAGATGGAGGATTTCGAAGAGGCTGTGGATCGCATTATAGCCGGTTTAGAGAGGAAAAACCGTTATCTTTCCGCGGAGGAAAAACGAAGGGTGGCCTATCACGAGACCGGACACGCCCTGGTAGCGGCCTCGGTCTCTAGCGCCGACAAGGTCCATCGAATTTCGATCATTCCCCGGGGGATCGGGGCCTTGGGCTACACCTTGCAACTTCCCACTGAAGATCGTTATCTCCTTACCCGCCAAGAACTCTTAGATCGGCTGGCAGTCCTTTTGGGAGGGCGGGCGGCCGAAGAGTTGATCTTTGGCGAGATCTCCACCGGGGCCCAAAACGACCTAGAAAAAGCCACTGAGATCGCCCGGGCCATGGTGATGGATTATGGAATGAGTGAAAAGTTGGGCCCTCAGACCTTCCGACGCCGGGAACATCTCTTTCTAGACATACCTTTTCGGGAAAGAGAACTCATCTCTGAACAGACTGCTCGAACCATTGACGAGGAGATTAGCAAACTCCTCCGCGAGGCCCACGCCCGGGCCCAGGACCTCCTCTCCCAGAACCGGAAACGGCTGGAAGAGATCGCCCAGATCCTTTTAGATAAAGAAGTCTTGGAAGGGGAGGAGCTGGAAAAGCTCCTATACCAAAAATCTCCTGAACCCTCAGAAAGCTAAATTTTTAAAGTCCTCCGTTTTTCCCACCAAAGCCTCAATCTTTCCTGAAAGTCTTTTTCGGTCCCTCGCTCCGTGGGTCGGTAATAGATCCGGTCTTTTAAGGCCTCGGGAAGATATTCCTGGGGGACGAAGCCTTGGGGATAATCATGGGCGTATTTATATCCTCGGCCGTAGCCTAAGGCCCGCATGAGGGCGGTTACGGGATTACGCAAATGTTTAGGAACTGGCAGGGCCCCGTGCCGCCGGACGTCTTCTTTGGCGGCTGAAAGCCCTTTATAGACGGCGTTACTTTTGGGGGCACAGGCCACGTAAACCGCGGCCTGGGCCAGGGCGAGTTCCCCCTCCGGGAGCCCTAAGAATTCGTAGGCCTCTTTGGCCGCCACCGCCACCAGGAGGGCCATGGGATCGGCGTTGCCCACGTCCTCCGAGGCCGCGGCCAAGATGCGTCGCAGGATGACCCGGGGATCCTCCCCGGCTTCAAGCATCCGGGCCAGCCAATAAAGGGCGGCATCTGGATCGCTTCCCCGGAGACTCTTGTGAAAGGCCGAAAGAAGGTTGTAATGTTCTTCGCCAGCCCGGTCGTGTCGAAGGGGCCTTTCCAAGAAGACCCGTTCAAGGTCTTCCCGGCGGATACGCCGCCGTCCCTCCTGGTCCGGAGGGGCGCTTTCAATAAGGGTCTCAAGGAGATTTAAGGCCACCCGGGCGTCGCCCTCGGCGGCCTCGGCCAGAAGGTCCAGGACTTTAGGCTCTATTTCCACGGCCTCTTTTCCGTAACCCCGTTCAGGATCCTCAAGGGCCCTTTGGAGGAGTTTCCGGAGGTCCTCGGTCTTCAAAGGTTTTAAGACTAAAACCTTACAACGGGAAAGAAGGGGCCCGATAACCGAAAAGGAGGGATTTTCAGTGGTGGCCCCGATAAGGGTGATTAGTCCTGATTCCACGTAAGGGAGGAGAAAATCTTGTTGGGCCTTGTTAAAACGGTGGATCTCGTCCAGAAAGAGGACCGTGGCTTGTCCTAAAGCCCTCTTTTCCTGGGCCGCCTCTACTACGGCCCTAAGATCTTTAAGGCCAGAATCCACCGCCGAAAGGCCTACCCAATAGGCCTTGATTTTTTGAGCCAGCAGGCGGGCCAAGGTGGTCTTGCCGCAGCCCGGAGGCCCCCAGAGGATCAGAGAAGGAAGCCTCCCGGCATCCAGGAGGCGACGCAGGAGTTTTTGAGGGCCTAAGAGGTGTTCTTGACCAAGGAATTCCGAAAAATCACGGGGTCTTAGGCGGTCCGCTAGGGGGGCTCGAGGCCCAAATAAACTACCTCTTTCGACGGGCTTTCTTCCGATGGTCTTCACCGGCCACAAACATCCTCGTAAAACAAAAAGTGCATAAACCTATAATAATATTCCATGAAATCAACATAAAAAGAAGGGCGCTACCTTTCATGGCCTTTCTCCTTCCGTCCCGAGATATAGACCAAGACCCCGAAGCCCAAAAAGATCCCCACCAAGAGCAGGCGGGTGACCCAGATAGTGGGCGAAGTTTCCTGGAGGTATTTAGGAAGCTCTTTAAAGAGCCACCAGCCGGTAATTATTAGCAGGAAGAAGGGGGTCACGTAGCGCATGATGAAAAAGAAGATCCGCGGGAGCTTGATCAGACCCCCTCGGTTAATTTCCCGCCAGGCGGCTGAAGGGTTGAAGCCCCAGAAAAAGATGGTTACCTCGCAAAGGGCGAAGACTACTACGAAGAAGGTCCCAGCCCAAAAATCCATCTCATCCAAGGCCTTGGGAAGGAGGATGGCGAAGTGGGCCAGGAGAAAAAGGGCCAGCATGGTGGCGGTGACGGCCTTGCGACGGGAGAGACCGAATTCATCTTCCAGGAAAGCGATCACCGGCTGGGTGATGGCCACCGAGGAAGTAATTCCAGCAAAGAAAAGGAGGATGAACCAAAAGAAACCCAAGAGCCAGCCCGCGGGCAGATTAGCGAAAATGGCCGGGAGACTGACAAAGGCTAGATTGAAGGCCCCGCTGGCGGCTATCATCTGGGCCGCGGCTACCCCAAAAAAGGCTGCGGCCGCCGGGATGGCAATGGAGCCCCCTAGTACGATTTCAGCAAACTCGTTGAGAGAGGAGGCCGTAAGGGCCGAAAGGGTCAGGTCGTCGTTTCGTTTGAGATAGGAGGCATAGGTTATGATGGCTCCAAAGCCCAAGCTCAGAGTGAAAAAGACCTGCCCCGCCGCTGCGAGCCAAACCTTAGGATTTCCAAGCTGACTCCAATCCGGTCTCCAGAGAAAATTGAGGCCGTCCACTGCGCTTCCATGAGGGGTCTCGAGGGTGATGACCCGGATCATAAGCAGGATGGCCAGACCGAAAAGGATAGGCATGGCTACCTTAGCGAAACGCTCAATCCCCCCGGATATACCCCGGACCAGGATGGCGTAGTTTAAAAGCATGGTCAAAAGAAAAAAGATATAGGCCGCCAGAGAGGGATGATAGAGGTCCGCGGCTCCCATACCGGTGTAATGGAGCAAAAACTTTTTGAAAGGCTCAAGGTAGGCCTCGGAGGAAGTGACCATCTCGGCCGAGACCTTGGGTAGCTTTCCGCTCAAGGCGAAAAAGGCGTAGCCTAGGGTCCAGGACTCGATATAGACGTAATAGCAAGCCACTACAAAGGGGACGAAAAGCCCCAAGATCCCTATATAGCGGGACAGACGATTTTTCCACAGGAGACCAAAAATGGCCGGGGTGGTCCCGTGGCCTCTCACCCCTCCGTAGCGGCCCATCCCCCATTCTACCCACATTAAAGGAATGGCGATGAGGAGGAGGGAAATCATATAGGGGATCATAAAGACCCCTCCGCCGTTTTGGGCCGCTTGGGTGGGGAAACGCAAGAAGTTTCCTAGACCTACCGCATTTCCCGCCATGGCCAAGATAAGCCCTATCCGGGTACCCCAATGCTCCCTTTGAGGCATAGAGGAAACTCCTAGAAGTTTTTTTGAGAATTTTTTATAATACTTTGAACCCAAATACAAGGAGGCTTACATGGATCTTACCAAAACCAAGGTCTCGGAAGTGATGAGCCGGGGGGTGATTACGGTGGATATCAATGCTCCTTTTGAAGAGGTTTTGAGACAGCTTACCGAAAACAAGGTTCACGCCGTGATTGTGACGGCCTCTGGGGGCGAATTTATGGGGGTTATTAGCCATTCCGATATTATTGAAAACCTGGCCCGGCGTGGCCCAGAGATCTTTGACCTGGTAGCGGAAGACATTATGTGTCCCAAACCTTATACTATTGACGGTTCGGCCACCTTGAAAGAGGCCGCAGCCAAAATGGTAAATTACGGCGTCCATCGGCTCTTAGTTCTTTCTTCCCACGGGGGAAAACTGGTGCCGGTGGGGGTGCTTTCGGCCATCGATTTGGTCCGGGCCGAAAGCCAGTAACCACGCTGTTACTGCAGAGCGAAAATGTCACCCTAATTGCAAGGGGAAAATGTCACCCCGCTCCTGAGTTTGTGTTTTAAGCCGAAGTTTTATCTTCTGGCAACTTTTCTTGGTCTTTCCCAA
>JALWWR010000221.1 GCA_026993045.1 Thermodesulfatator sp. | reverse complement strand
CCACCAGGCCCCTGGCGCTTCCGCCCTACGGCTGCCGGGCACCCCTGCGGCACCCGGAGAGCCCGGCTACCGTTGCTCCCTTTCGGGCCTGGCGGGGTTCACCGGGATCCGTCGCGCAGGACCCGGCAGCCAGAACGTATTTTAATCACCTGCGCCAAAAAGAAAAGGGCGGCCTCAAGGCCGCCCAGAGGCAGGTCTTAATGACCCTTTTTGACCTCTCCCAAGACTGGTTTAGGGGTCTTATCGGTGCTGGGAGGCAGGATGGGAATGGTGATTTGGGGCTGCTGACCGGTAAGGGTCCGCAAAAAGGCCGTAATCTTTTTGACCTCAGCCGGCTTAAGCTCGGCTCCGAGCTGGGCCGAACTCATGATGGCCACGGCGTCCTCTAGGCGCCATACCTTTCCGGAATGGAAATAGGGGTAAGTGAGGGCGATGTTCCGCAAAGAGGGCACCTTAAAGACGTATTCGTCAGAGGCGGTCTTGGTTACGGCAAAACGGCCCTTGTCTCCCGGAGGGAGGATTTCAGCCCCTGGTTTTTCCACTACCCCAAAGGGGGCGTACATGTTACCACCTACATTTAGACCCCCGTGACAGTTGGCGCAGCCCTTTTCTATGAAAAGTCGCAGCCCTTCCTTCTCCTCCGCATTTAGCGCCTGGCGGTCGCCCTTTAAAAAGCGGTCAAATCTTGAATCCGGGGTCAGGAGAGTGGCTTCAAAGGCCTCGATGGCCTTGGCCACGTTGTCAAAAGTGACGGGATCTTTTTCTCCAGGAAAGGCCTTTTTGAAAAGAGCTACGTATTCTGGAATGGATTTAAGGGTGGCTACCACCCGTTCCGGAGTGTTGCTCATCTCCACCGAGGCCTGGACAGGGCCTTTAGCCTGCTCTTCTAAATCTTTAGCCCGTCCATCCCAAAACTGGGCGGTGTTAAATACAGCGTTAAGCACCGTGGGGGCGTTCCGAGGACCGCGCTGCCACATGTGCCCGGTGGAGGTCTCCTGGATATCCACTCCTGCCAAAGAGAGATTATGGCAGGTGTTACAACTTATAAGATGAGAGGCTGAAAGACGCGGATCGAAATAAAGCATCTTTCCCAGTTCGATCTTAGCCGGAGTCAAAGGATTGTCCTTTAAGGCCGGTGGTTTGTCTGGCAGGGGCTTGAAATATTCTCGGGCCTCTTTCAGTAAATCTTCTCCGGCCCAAGCTAAAGATAGCGCCCCAAAGAAAAACAGAAACAAAACAACCCCAACTTTTAATTTCTTCATCCCTCCCCCTCCACTTTTTAATTTCTAAAGGGCCGCTTCCAAAGCGGCCCTTATCCTCCCTTAAGGGAAGATTTCTCTCGGTACTTAAAGGTTAGTTCAGTGCTAGTCTACTAGTTCGGCCTTCCAGGTTTCATACACCTTTCCGGCTAGCTCCGCTCCGGGCTTAAGGGTGGGCTTTCCAGGCTCCCAATGGGCCGGACAAACTTCCGCTCCGCCGGTTTCCCTTACGTGTTGGAAGGCCTTAATACGGCGGAGGAGTTCGTCCGCATTTCGACCTACCGGAGCATTCAAGACGTCCATAAACTGAATGATCCCGTCGGGATCGATAAGAAAGGTTCCCCGGAGGTTAAGACCTAACTTTTCATCATAGACCCCGTAAAGCTGACCAATCTTTCCGGCTGGATCCGAGACCAAGGGGAAAGGCACCCCTCCTTCTACCATCTTAGATAGCTCCGTCTCTTGCCATACCTTGTGGACAAAGGGAGTATCAATGCTGATTCCCAATACTTCCACATTGAGATCCTTAAGTTCGGAATATTTCTTGGCGATGGCTACCAACTCCGTAGGACAGACGAAGGTAAAATCGGCGGGGTAAAACACCAGGAGGACCCATTTTCCTCGATAATCAGAAAGCTTGAGGGTCTTGATCTCTCCATCCACATAGGCTTGGGCCTCAAAGTCTGGCGCTGCTAAACCAGGTCGGATGCACATGGCTACACCTCCTTATAATTTTTTATTTGAAGATCTTGTTAGTACACTTTTCTCAAAATGTCAATAACCCTTTTAAAGCGAAAAAAGCTCCGAGATTAAGGCTCTTACTCGTCGGGTATCTCACGGAAGGCCTTCCCCCTCCTATCAAGTCTAGGTTGCTCTCAGTCCTTCAAACCGGCTTAAAAATAAGCATTTTTGATCTCAGGGGAAAGGGTTTGACGGATTTTGAGAAAACCGGTTAAATGAGTAGATCCATCTCAAGGAGGCGTCTTATGAAGGAAAGGCGGGTGACGCAAGACATGGTGGTTACCATGACCTACTTTTTGGATATCGAGGGGGAAGAAGCCCCGGATTGGTTTAAAAGGCCCTTGCAGGCCACTTTTATCTATGGTCGGGAGCCGGTCCTTCCTCTTATTGAAGAAGCTATCTCTGGAGCCCAAGAGGAGGAAGAAATCACCGTTACGGTACCTCCGGAGCAGGCTTACGGTCCTTATCAGGCCCATTTAGTAAAAGAGATCCCTTTAGATCAAATCAAACATCCCGAACGGCTTAAGCCCGGAAGTTATTATGAAGAGGTGAATCCTTACGGCCAGAAGACCTTTTTTAAGGTGCTGGAGGTCTTGGAGGACCGGGTGAAGGCCGATTTTAACCACCCGGCCGCGGGAAAGAACGTCCTTCTCACCATCCGGATCGAAGCCTTAAGGGAGGCTAGCCCTCAGGAAATTTTGGCCGCGGAGATCAGACGGTGTGGCGGCGGCTGAGCTTAGGGCTTCGGAGGGGGGTCCCCTCCTAAGGATCGAAGGTTTAGTTCTCAAGTCCAAGGCCGGCCAGCCTTTAGTCTCTGAGGTCGACCTAGAGATTCAGGCCGGCCAGATCTTGGGGCTGGTAGGGGAGAGCGGTTGCGGCAAGACCCTTACCGGCTTTTCTTGTATGGGACTTTTTCCAGCCGGAGTTTACCGGGCTCAAGGCCGAATCCTTTTTAAGGGAGAGGATCTGGCTTCTTTGGAAGAAGACCAGCTCCGGAAATATCGGGGGCGTCATCTGGCCCTCATTTTTCAGGAACCCCTGAGTGCACTGAACCCCGTCTTCACCGTAGGCCATCAG
>JALWWR010000220.1 GCA_026993045.1 Thermodesulfatator sp. | reverse complement strand
TTTATCTCTTCCAGGACCTTAGAAATTATTTGGGGCTTTACGGCCAAGATTATGATCTCACATTCCTCCAAGAGCTTGCAGTTATCAAAAAAGGTTTTAAGGGCATAGGTCTCGGTCAGATAGGCCCGGCGGGCCTCACTCGGCTCGGAGACCCGGAGATCTTCTCTCCGAAAGATTCCGGCGGTAAGTCCGCCCCGGATAATGGCCTCGGCCATTTGTCCTCCACCGATAAAACCCACCACAGCCATAAAGGCGCCTCCTTCAAGAGAGTTTGGAGCTAGGTTACTAGAATTTAAGGGGAGAGGGAAGGGTTGGTGCCGAGGGCGGGAGTCGAACCCGCACGGGGGTGAACCCCAGTGGATTTTGAGTCCACCGCGTCTGCCAGTTCCGCCACCTCGGCTGGGCTCATTTTAAAACATCCTCTAAGGCTTGCAACCATGGCCTTCAAAAAGGCCGACCTTATTGTTATAGATAAGGCCTATGTGGAGCCTTAAAAAGTTTGAACGTTTGTCTAAACCCCTGTTAACCTCTTTAGTGGAGCTTTATTATCGCGCCTACCAAGATGACCCTACCTACGCTTACAAAAGCCGCGATCGGATCAAAAACTATCTTCACTGGTTGACCCACCGCACCAAAGGCGGGATCTTAGTGGCCTTCGAAGGGCAAAAACCAGTGGGTTTTTTGGCCTATGAAGAGATGCTTCCCTGTCCCGAAATCCACGAGCTAGCGGTCCTTCCGGAATACAAGGGCCGGCACGTGGCCGAAAAACTCATGCAAGAGGTCTTAAAATACCTCCAAGGGCAGGGCTACTCCAAAGTGGCCCTTTGGGTAGGGGAGAACAACCAGCGGGCCCAACGTTTTTATCAAAAATTGGGCTTCGTTCCCACCCAAAAATTGGGAATCTGGATCCGGATGGAAAAGGGACTTCAGGAAGACCGGGCCAATTCCCGCAGCACCAAAAAGGCCGCCTCCACCTCCGAAAGGGAGACCGTCTCTTCAGGGGTGTGACAGAAGGCGATGTCCCCCGGGCCAAAGACCACCGCTTGAATGCCCACGGCAGCCAGGTGAGCGGCGTCGGTCCAACTGGGCATGCCGGAAAGCACGGCCCCCCTCCCCCTTACTTTTCGATAGGCCGCTCCCAGACGTTTGACGATGGCCGCCTCGGGATCCAAACTGTAGGCCTCCGAGATATCTTTCACCTTGTAATTTACCCAAGGGAAACGCTCGAAATAGGACTCAATTTCCCGCCGAATCTGCTCCAGGTCCTGGCCGGGAAGCAGACGAAACTCGATCTCTAACTCCACCCGGTCCGGGACCCGCAGCTCTCCGTCTCCTCCTATAAACTTTTCCACGTTAAAACCCGAGGGGCCCAGCATGGGGTGTTCTTCATAAAGGAAAGGGAGTCGCTTTAGCCCGCTCACTAAATCCATGGCCCGCTCGATGGCGTTAACCCCCCGGAAGGCCAAACTGCCATGTACGGCCCGCCCCTGCACCTCCACCTCGTATTCTATGGATCCCCCTTCCGCCACCGCTATAGTTAGATGGGTGGGTTCCAGGACCACCGCTTCTGGGAAACGGAACTCCCGGGCCAGGGCCGCCGAACCCCGCCCTTCGTTTTCTTCATCCACCAGAAAGGCCAAGGCCAAAGAAGGTGCCTCCCCTTGACGGGCTAGAGCTTCAGCCAGAAGCATGAGAATAGCTATCCCGGCCTTGGCGTCGCACACCCCTACTCCGTAAAGATGATCGCCTTGGGCCCGAGGAGGGTAAAGCCCTAGCCGCAAAGGGACGGTGTCTACGTGAGTGGTCAGGAGAAGCCGCGGCTTTTCGGAGAAAAAGAGAAGAAGGTTAGAAGCGCAGCCTGGGACCGTCTGCCATTCCGGGCTCAAGCCCCGTTCCTTAAGCCAGCGAAAAATAAAATCCAAGACCGCGGTCTCTTGACCGCTTTCGCTGGGAATCTCGGCTAAGGTCAAAATAAGTTCCCGGAAAATCTCTTTCATCCAGAGCCAAAGCTTATCAAGGGACAATTACGGCAGAGGTCTTCTCCCACCAAGCGAGGTCCTCCCAGAAAAGAGACCCGCCCTTTCTGGACCTTTTCTTGGAGGACCTTTAAGGCGGTCTCAAAGGCCTGCCAAGGGAAAGCCAAGATTAACTCCCCGCGGTCCATCTTCCCGGAAGAAAAGGCCCCCGGGCAGGGGAGGCTTAAGACCGGACTCTGCTCCACAAAGGCCTTAACCATGGAACCGCAAACCGCGGCGTTCGGGTAATGGCTTAAGGAAAGCTCGGTAAGACCGGCTCCTAGGAGATAAAAATCCAAAAGATGGGCCGCCTGGAGGGCGTCCACGACTAAAAGGACCACCTCCGGGGGAGCTTCAACCCTCTCCAAAGGCACAAAAGCCAAAGCCTGATAGCGCCCAGGCTCCAAACGGGCCCTTTCGGCGTATAGTTTTTCCGCCGCCTTTTGCGACAAGAATTTGTATAAGGTCTTAAGGACCCGTTCTTCCTTATAAGGAAATCCGCACACAAAGGCTGCCGTCTGACAATGAAGGCCTTGAGGGGTAAGAAGTACCCCTTGGCCCACTTCCCGTACGTGAGCCACTATTTGACAGATGGAAAGACGGTTTTTGGGACGGGCCAAGTCCTTAAAAGGGCCTTCCTCCTTTTCCAGAAGATAGACTGCCACCGGCTCGTGGTAGAGCCGAAGAGTCCGCAATAAGGTCTCTGAAAGGTTAGCGCCTGACATTAGCCCACCTCCGCTCCTACCCGGACTTTTTCCTCCGGGACTAAGACCCGCAATCCCTTCTCGTCCTTGGCGGCCAAGATCATGCCTTGGGAGAGTATACCCCGGATCTTGGCCGGCTTAAGATTAGCCACTAGCACCACTTGTTTCCCGACCAGCTCTTCCGGCTTATAATGTTCGGCAATTCCGGCTATCACCGTGCGCTCCTCCGGACAACGTACTGTGAGCTTGAGAAGCCGGTCCGTACCCGGCACTCGTTCCGCCGCTACCACCTCGGCCACCCGTAGGTCCCATTTCTTAAACTCCTCTAAAGGATAGAGTTTTTCGGACACCTCTTCCTCCTTAACAGGCTTTGGAGCTTGGAGCTCGGGTCTTTCAAGACGGGGGAAAAGGGCCGGGCCTCTTTGGACCAGCCCCCCCTCTTGGAGGCGGCCCCAAGAAAGGGCCTTCTCCCAGGATAGCTCTTCAGCCGGAAAAAGCCCCAAGTTTTCTAACAGGAGTTCCGAGGAACGAGGCATGACCGGCCAAAGGGCCACCGCCAAGACCCTTAAGGTCTCCAGCAGGGTGTAAAGCACCTGTCCCAAACGGGACTTTTCCCCCCGTTTGTTCAACTCCCAAGGGGCCTCGCGATCCACATAGCGGTTGGCCTCCCGTACGGCCTCGTTGAGCAAGGCCAAAGCCCGATGGAAACGAAAGGCCTCCATTTCGGCGAGGTAGGCCTTGGCCGCCGAACAGACCTTTTCCTCTAAGGCCCGATCCGGGGAGGCCTTCTCTCCAGGAGCTGGCACCCGGCCCTTAAAATATTTGTCCACCATGGAAAGAGTCCGAAAGACCAGGTTCCCGAAGTCGTTGGCTAGTTCAGCGTTAGTCCGAACCACTAAGGCCTCTTCACTAAACTCCGCGTCCTGTCCGAAGGCCATTTCCCGTAAGAGAAAATACCGTACCCGATCCGCCCCGTAACGGGAAACCAAATCCTCAGGCCGGACTACGTTCCCCAAACTTTTAGACATCTTGGCCTGGTTGAGATTCCAATATCCGTGGACGTGAAGACGGCGATACACCGGAAGCCCCATGGCCCGGAGCATGATGGGCCAGTAAATAGCATGGGGTTTTAAGATGTCCTTGGCGATCACGTGTTCCGCCACCCGCCACCATTTCTCCCACGAGGGATCCTCCGGATAACCAATCCCAGAAAGATAGTTGAGAAGGGCGTCAAACCAGACGTAGGTCACGTAGTGGCGGTCAAAGGGAAACTCTATCCCCCAAGAAAGACGGCTTTTAGGTCTGGAAATACAAAGTGGTTCCAGCCCTTCGCGCAGGAGCCCTAGGACCTCTTCCCGATAACCCGAAGGCTGGATAAAGTCCGGATGGCGTTTTAAGTGCTCTATCAACCAGTCTTGATGACGGGCCAGATCAAAGAAGTAGTTGCTCTCCCGCAAAGGGGTGGGAGGAGTCTTGTGATCCGGACAGAGGCCGTCTGAGAGCTCCTTCAGGGTGAGGAAACGTTCGCAACCGAAACAGTAAAGGCCCTCATATTCCCCGAAAGAGATATGCCCCTCCTCGTAGAGCCTTTGAAGCACCTGCTGGACCACCTTCTTGTGGGCCGGCTCCGTGGTGCGAATAAAACGGCTGTATTCGATATGAAGGAGGGGCCAGGTTTGGCGGAATCTCTCGGCGATCTGGTCCACGTACTCTTGAGGAGAAAGTCCCACCGCCTCCGCGGCCTTGACGATCTTGTCTCCGTGCTCGTCGGTCCCGGTGAGAAAAAAGACTTCCTCCCCCTTGAGGCGTTTAACCCGGGCCACCGTGTCGGCCACGATGGTGGTGTAGGCGTGGCCTAGATGAGGCTCGGCGTTCACATAATAAATGGGGGTGGTTATGTAGAAGGCCACGGCGTTCCTCCTTCGGTAGCCAGGATCTCTTTCAGTTCCTCTACCGGGATTTCCATCTCTCGGCCCTCGGGGTTTTCTAAGACTATCGTGCGCCGGAAGATATTGTAACGGACCACCTTGCAGGGGCCCACCGGGGTCTTGAGCTTCTTTCCGATCTTGGGCAACCCCTGCGAAAGTTCCTGATAGACATGATATTCGTAAAGCAGACAGCATAGCAGCCGCCCGCAAAGCCCCGAAATCTTATTAGGGTCTAAGGGCAGGCTCTGTTCCTTGGCCATCCGGATGGAAACTGGGGCGAACTCTTTAAGAAAGGCTGCGCAACATATCTCCTGCCCGCAACAGCCCAGTCCTCCATGGAGCCCGGCCTCGTTTCGAACCCCAATCTGCCGCATCTCAATCCGGGTCCGCAAGGCCCGCACCAGTTGTTTCACTAGCTCGCGGAAATCTACCCGATCTTCCGCAGTGTAGTAAAAAATGACCTTGGAGCGGTCAAAGAAGCGCTCCACATGGGTGAGTTTCATCTGGAGCTGGAGCTCTTTCACGAATTGACGACAAAGCTGCTCGGCCTTCTTTTCAAATTCTAGATTCTCTTGGTATTGCTGGATTTCTTTTTTGGTGGCCAGACGTCTTACCGCCGGCAAGGTGCCAGGTTTAAGGGGCAAAGGGACGCTTACGGAAATAGTCCGCAGCACCTCCTTGCGCTTTTCCGGTAAAGAAACCACAATCCAGCTGCCCACCGGAATGGGAAAGCTCGATTCCACATGGATCCCAGGATGGCCCTCGCGAAAGACCGCCTCCGTTACATAGTATCCCTTCTCTTTGCTCCTTTCTTTGGACCTCTCTTTACCCTTCTTTTTCATGGTTTTAAGAAGGTAACCGCAAACCAGAGGTTTGTTAAGTTTGTCTTTGCACTACCCCTATTCTGGTTATAATCAACTTTATGAAAAAATGGAAACAAATCTTTCGGGTTTTGCTTTTCTTAGATCTTGAAGATGGGCGTCTCAACCTCTTTGAGGCCTTCCCGGCCTTGAAGCGTTTCTTTTATCGTCGGAAATACTTCGCCTGGATCCGAACCTTTGGAGACTTGGCCTTTTTAGGGCTGATCCTTTTAGGGCTCTTTGGCCCCCAAGACCCTCATCGAAATATCATGCTCTTTTTGGCTTGGGGGGTGTGGTGGACCAGTGTGGTCCTTTCCTGGTTCTTTTTAGGACGGATGTGGTGTGCCTTTTGTCCTTTTCCCGGACTGGGGCGGCTCTTGCAGGCCTTGAATTGGTCCCGTCTCAAGAGCCCTCCTAAATGGCTGACCTGTAAAGGGCTGCACCTGGCCACCGCCGGCTTCTTCTTCATTATCTGGGCTGAAACCGTCACGGACATGAAAAATTCCCCTCTCCTTACGGCCTTATTACTCCTTTCCATCGTAGCTGGAGCCACTATCATGGGGGTTTTATACCGGGGCTACACCTGGTGTCGCTACCTCTGCCCTTTAGGAAAGATCATCGGTTCGGCGGCCACCCTGGCGATTACGGAATTTCGTTCCGATTACGAAAAATGTAAAGACTGCAAGACCTTCTCTTGTCGAAGGGGGCGGGACCATCTCCGCCCCTGTCCGGTCTTTTTGGGGGCTTATCATGCCAAAAATAACCTGGTCTGCCTGGTCTGTGGTCACTGCTTGATCCTTTGTGAAAAGGATTCCCCTGCCTTATATCTTAGGCATCCCCTAAGGGAACAAATTATCAATAAAGGCCGCTACATCACCTGCAGTTATGTCATTCCCCTCTTAATGGGCTCTCAAATCGCCCGTTTTGTTTATGAATCCCTTTATTTCACCCCTATCCAAAACCTTTTGGGCTTCGGGAAGGCTCTTACCTTCACCTTTCTCTTTGCGGTGGGCACCCTCTTTTTTATCGAGCTGATTAAAGGGGGCTCGATCCTTTTCACCTTTTACGAAGACGAACTCTTTGGCCGTTTTTCGCCCATGGTGCCCGTGGTCATGCCCCTGGCCTTTACCGGAGAGTTAGTCTATAGACTCCAATATTTCTTAGAAGAACTGGGAAACTTCTTGCCCACCTTGGGGCGTCAGCTACATCTCTCTTTTCTCTTAAATTACCACTTCACAGTCCCGCCCTGGGCCATAAAGGGGCTTTCTTATTTCTTGATCCTTTTAGGGGTAGCGGGAGGGGTTTACGTGGCGCGTTACTTTTATAAGCGGGAATTTGAAGGCCTGGTGCCCTTTAAAAATTATCTCCTAATTAACCTTCTTCTCTTCCTGAGCGCTGGCCTTTACCTCCTTTTCCAGCCTTAGAAGGGATCTTGATCCGGATTTCAAGCTCCTCCCAATCTTGGGGCACCCCTCGCAAGCTCTTTAAAAATCCGGTCACCACCCCCTCTAGGGCCCGTCTGACATAGCGGTTAAGACCTAAGGGTTTTTGATCCACCACCAATTCTACCGAGGGCTCAAAGACTCGGTAAAACCGATCCTCCACGAAACGGGCCAGCCCTTCTATGTCTTCCAGATCGAAAACTGGGACTGAAACTTGCGGCCTAAAATCAGAGACCAGGGCTACCACTCCCGGGACGGTCTCAAGCAGAAGGTTTGAAGACACCTCCCGGCGGGCCACTTCGATTTTGGGCAAAGAAGAAAGCCCTTTAAAACCTTCGGCGAGCACTAGATCACAGTCTCCAAAGTGTTGAAAGATGAAATGCCAGAAATGGGACTCCCTCTTAAGAGGTCCGTGATAGATTACGGCTTCCTCTTTAGCCCACAAGGCCACGGGTTCCGCCCCAGCCTCTCGATAGCGGGAGGTGTCGGTTCCAGGCTGATCCGTAGCCCCTCGCCCCTCTTTGGTGGACTTGAGGACCCCGATCCGCCAACCCCGCTGGACCCAAAAATGGACCAGCCGGGTCAAAAGGGTGGTCTTACCGACGGCATGGGGCCCGATAAAGGCCACGACCGGGACCAAGGTCTAATCCCCGAAACGGAAGGTCTCACCCGGCGAAAGGACTTTCACCATCACCTTAAGCCCTCGGGCCTGCAACTCTTCCTCAAACTCCTGGGGCGTGCCGGTAAGGAGCGGAAAGGTCCCGTAATGCATGGGGACGACCACTTTAGGACGCAGAAGCTCACAGGCCTTGGCGGCCTCCTTAGGGCTCATTACATAATGGCTTCCAATAGGAAGAAGGGCCACCTCCGGCTGATAAAGCTCCCCTATGAAAGCCATTTCCGCCAAAAGACCCGTATCTCCAGCGTGATAAAGGCTCCGGCCATCTTCCATGGTTATTACAAAACCGCAGGGTTCGCCCCCGTAACGGCCATCTGGGAAAGAAGAACTGTGCAGGGCTGGTACCATGGTCAGGCGAAGCCCTTGGGTCTCGTAAGTCCCCCCGATGTTCATTCCGGTAACTTTAGGCACTCCCTGGGCCATGAGGTACTGCTGGATCTCATGGATGGCCACCACCTCGGTGGTAGCCGTCCGGGCTAATTCCAGGGCCTCTCCCAGGTGATCCCCATGGGCGTGGGTAATAAGGATGAGATCATAAGGGCCCCGGTCTATCTCGGAAGGGGCCTGAGGGTTAGAGATCCAGGGATCGATCAGGATTTTGACTCCCGCCGGGCTTACCACCTTGAAAGTAGCGTGTCCGTAAAAGGTGAGCTCCATGGGATCCTCCCTATTTGGCGATACTTAATGGAAGACCTGGGCGTGCCAATAAAAAATGGAGCGGGAAACGGGACTCGAACCCGCGACCTCCACCTTGGCAAGGTGGCGCTCTACCACCTGAGCTATTCCCGCTCCGATGAATCTAAATTAAAAGTCCTTTTGGCCCTCTGTCAAGGGTTAGAGACACTCCGCCAATTTGAGGAGCCGCTCGTATTCCGCATCCACCCGCTGCTGGATCTCCTGGATCTGGGCCTCGGTCAAGTGCCGGAACCGGCGCTGGCGTTTTAGGTATTCTTCCACCGGCTTGGGCTTGGTTACCTTCCGGGTGATATAGTATTTGCCTTCGATTACTTCGTAAAGGGGAAAGATCCGCGTCTCCACCGCTAGCTTTGCCAGGGTAATAGAGTCTTCCCCTTTGCTACCCCACCCCGTGGGACAGGGAGAATAGATGTGCACGTAAGCCGGCCCGTCCACTAGAGCGGCCTTCTTGACCTTGTTCATGAGATCCAGGAAAAAGGCCGGGGTAGCCGTGGCCACATAAGGGATCCCATGGGCAGCCGCAATAGCCGGCATGTTCTTTTTCCAGGTCATTTGTCCAAAAGACCTCTCTCCTGGCGGGCTGGTGGTGGTCATAGCACCGTAAGGGGTGCAACTGGAACGCTGAACTCCGGTATTCATGTAGGCCTCGTTATCCAAACAAAGATAAACAAAATCATGGCCCCGCTCCAAGGCCCCGGAGAGGGCCTGAAGCCCGATGTCGGCGGTGCCTCCGTCACCGGCAAAGGCCACCACATCCACCCGACGATTTTTAGGGAAACGACCCTTACGCTTTAAGGCCTTAAGCCCAGCCTCTACCCCTGAGGCCACCGCAGCCGCGTTTTCAAAGGCGATATGAATCCAAGGTACCCGCCAGGAGGTATAAGGGAAGGGACTTGAGATGATCTCCATACAACCGGTAGCGCTTACCGCGATCACATTCATGCCCAAGGCCTTAAGCGCCAACCGTAAGGCCAAGACCTCACCACATCCCTGACAGGCCCGATGTCCCGGAGCAAAAGGCTCCTCTTTGGGTAAATTTTTGACGCTAAACCCTTTGAATTTAGCTAGTTCTTTCAGCATAGCTTTACTCCTTTACCCCAATCATTTCATAGGGTTCTTTGGGTTTTTTCTTTAAGTAGAAGTAGGCCTTATCGGCCATCTCTTCGAAATCTTCCACCGTAACATCCCGGCCTCCCAAGCCTGCAATGAAATTAGCGACCCGAGGCCGACCTGGAACTTGATAAAGGGCCGATCTCACCTCTACCCCCACCGGTCCCCCGGTAGATCCTGGGGAAAGGGCCCGATCAATTACCGCTAACATCTTCACGCCCTTCACCGCTTTTACGAAATCTCGAAGAGGGAAAGGCCGCCAAAGCCGGATCCGCACCAAACCTACTCGTTTGCCGGCCTCCCGCATCCGATCAATGGCGGTCATAGCCGTCTCAGCCAGGGAACCCATAATGAGAAGAGCCACCTCGGCGTCTTCCATCCGATAGGTCTCAATGGGGCGATAGCGGCGGCCAAAGATCTCCTCGAACTCGTCCCAGGCCTTTAGAATCACCCGGTAAGCATTTTTAAAGGCCTCGTCTTGGGCCTTCTTGGCCTCCATATAAATCTCCGGAATCCCTACCGGACCCATGCTGATAGGTTTCCGAGGATCTAGTTTGTACTTGGGTTTGAAAGGCGGAAGATAACGGTCCACTTCTTCTTGATCCGGAAGCTCAATAGGCTCGATCATATGGCTCAACGTGAAACCATCGATGTTCACAATGGCGGGAAACATTACCCGCCGGTCTTCCGCTACTCGAAAGGCATGGTAGACCAGATCTACGGCCTCCTGCCCGTTTTCAGCAAAGGTCTGGATCCAAC
>JALWWR010000219.1 GCA_026993045.1 Thermodesulfatator sp. | reverse complement strand
GCTTAAAACACAAACTCAGGAGCGGGGTGACATTTTCCCCTTGCAATTAGGGTGACATTTTCGCTCTGCAGTAACACGCCGCTAGATTGTCAAATCTCACTTAAGCCTTTAAGCTTGGGAAAGAAAGGAGGCCCAGATGAGCGGTATCAGTAAGCGCCGTCAGACTAAAGAAACGGACATTGCCCTAAAACTCAACCTAGAAGGCGGAGCCCAAAAGATCAAGACCGGGGTAGGTTTTTTGGATCACATGTTAGAGCTTTTGGCCTACCATGCCGGCTGGGGGCTTGAGCTTAAGGCCCAAGGCGATCTTCATGTAGACGCCCATCACACGGTGGAAGACGTTGGGATCCTTTTAGGAGAAACTTTGGCCGAGGCCTTGGGACGACGGGAAGGGCTAGCCCGCTATGGAGAGGCTACTGTCCCCATGGAAGAGGCCTTGGCCCAAGCGGTGGTGGATCTAGCGGTAAGGCCGCATTTTCAGTTCCGGGGAGAGTTTCCCAAAGAACGGGTGGGACAATTTGACCTTGAGCTAATCCCGGAATTTTTGAAGGCCCTGGCCATGCACGGACGTTTTACTTTACACGTCCGGCTCTTTTACGGTGAAAATGCGCACCACATGGCCGAAGCGGTCTTTAAGGCCTTGGCTTACGCCCTGGCCCGGGCTTTAGGCCCCAGTTCGGCTGGTCCGCGATCCACCAAAGGGGAACTTTAGGAGGAACCATGTTGCGTTATTTGGCCCTTTTTTTAAGTCTTTTATTTTTGGTTTCGTGCGGCCCTAAGTATGGCCAAAGGCCTTCGCGGCCGCCCTTAAAGTCCATCGCGGTCTTGCCTTTTGAGGCCGCCTGTCCGGGGGGAGAAAGGGGTTATTTTGTCTGCCCGGTAAAAGGACCCCTTAAAGGGGTAATCCAGCCCGAGGCTCGAAAGACCATGGACCAGCTCTTACGGGAAGAACTGGCGGGAAAACCGGGTTTTCGTTTTGTTCCCGTTGAAGAATTTGAGACCTTGTGGGCCGAGGCCCTGGCTCAGGCCCAAAACCCTACCACCTCAGAGATCGTAAAGGCTTTGGGCCAGGAGCTTAGGGTGGAAGGCTTGCTTTACGGAAAGATCTTCCGTTTCAAAGAGCGCCAAGGCGGGGCCTTGGGGGTAAGGGCCCCGGCTTCGGTGGCCTTTGCCCTGGTGCTCTTTCGCACTCAGGACGGGGCCATCGTCTGGAAGGGGTGGTTTGACGAGACCCAGAAACCTCTGAGTGAAAATATCTTTAAATTTCGTCTTTATCGGGGTTTCCGATGGCTTACAGCCCGAGAACTAGCCGCCAAGGGGCTAGAACAGGTCTTGGCTGATTTCCCCTTTCCGGGAGATTCCTGATGTTGGTCATACCCGCCATCGATCTTAAAGACGGCCGTTGCGTAAGATTGTATCAAGGAGACTATAGCCGAGAGACGGTTTATAACCCTGACCCCCTTTCTCAGGCCCAGGCCTTTGTGGATCAAGGGGCCCCTAAGCTTCATCTGGTGGACCTTTCTGGGGCCAAAGAAGGGCGGCCGGTCCATTTTGACTGGGTGGTAAAGATCGCCCAAAGCGTAAAAGTGCCGGTAGAAATCGGAGGAGGGATTCGTGATCTGGACACCATTGAGCGCTATTTAGAGGCCGGGGTGTTTCAGGTGATTCTTGGAACCGTGGCAGCCCGGGAACCCGAGCTGGTCAAAGAGGCAGCCCGGCGTTTTCCGGGAAGGATTTTGGTGAGCTTGGATGTCCGGGGAGACGAGATCGCGGTCTCGGGCTGGACCGAGGCCAGTCGCCTTTCCTATCTGGATCTGGCTAAAAAGCTGGAAGATCACGGGATCGCAGGCCTCATCTTTACCGAGATCGAAAGAGACGGGACCCAGGAAGGGGTCTACACGGGACGCCTGGAAAAATTGCTGGCGGCGGTGGACCTGCCGGTGGTCCTGGCCGGAGGAGTGGCCTCTTTAGAAGATATACGGCGGCTGAAGGCCTTAGAGGGGCAAGGGCTGGCCGGAGTGATAATAGGGCGGGCCCTTTACGAGGGACGGGTGGACTTGGCCCAGGCCTTAAAACTGGCAGCGGATGCTTAGGTGATGGAGAAAGAAAATGAGGTGGTGGGACGTCTGGCGGAGGTGGTGGAAGAAAGAAGGCCCCTTACCACTTACGTCCTGGGAACCAAAGGGAAACGTCTAAAGGTCCTCCTGCCCTCGGGAAAGGAAACCACGGTCTCGGCCCACCAGGTCCTGCTCTTTTCTAGGAAACGCTATCAGGGCCTGTCTCGCCAAGAGATCCTAGATCTTCTAGTCCAAAAACAAAGCCTCCGGGAGGATCTGAAGAAGGAGTTAGACCTTAAAGAACTCTGGGAACTGATCCTGGGAGAAGGGGAAAGTTTTGATCCTTACGAGCTGGCGGCGATTTACTGGGGGGCCAAGGCTTCAGAGGATGCTACGGCAGCCTTGGTAAGAGCGGCCCTCGAAGACCGACTCTATTTTCGGTTTCGAGCCGGGACTTTACAAGTGCGCTCGCCGGAAGAAGTGGAAAGGGAGCTTCTGGCCCGCAAGCGCGAAGAGGAGCGGCTCTGGCGCCTTAGCCAAGGAGAGAGGTTCCTCTCCCAGCTCATGCAAGGGGGCTCGGTGGAAGAGATTCCCGCAGAAATCCGGGAACATTTCTTGGCAGGTTTAAAGGAGCTCTGTCTGGCCCAAGAGGAAACGGCCCGTCTTAAAGAGACTCGGGAAGTCCTTAAACGACTTAAAGCCACCGGCCCGGAGACCCCTTTCCGGCTCTTGGTGAAGGCTGGGATCTTCCAGGAAGACGAAAACTTGGAACTCTGGCGTTTTCGGATCCCTCGGGAATTTCCCCCGGCGGTGCTAGAAGAAGCCTCGCAGCTTAGCGAAAAGGAGCGTCCTCGAGAAGATCTACGGGAAAAAGATGTCTTTACCATCGACGCCCCGGACACCCAAGACTTTGACGACGCCCTCCACTTTGAAGATCAGGGGGACCATTTGATAGTAGGAGTTCATATTACGGATGTCTCTTCGGTGGTGGCTCCCGAGACCAAGACCTTTGAAGAAGCCCGTCGGAGAGGGGCCACCCTTTATCTCCCTGAAAGGATAATTCCCATGCTCCCCCCGCTGCTCTCTGAGAACCGTTTGAGTCTCCGAGAAGGAGAAGACCGGCCGGCGGTTTCCTTTGAAATCACTTTTTCCCCAGCTGGTGAGATCCTCGACTATCGCCTCTACCTTTCCCGCATCCGGGTGGCCCGGCGACTCACTTACGAAGAGGTGGACCAGTGGCTTAAAGAAGGGGACCCCTTTTGGACTCGCTTTTACCAGCTTTCCCAGGCCTTTTTAGAAAGACGGCAGAAACAGGGGGCCCTTACCGTAGTCCTCCCGGAGATCGCCCTCAAGGTGGTGGAGGGAAAGATCCAGCTTGAACGCCTGGAGTTCACCCCGGCCCGTTCTTTAGTGGCGGAATTTATGGTGGCCGCCAATTTTGTAGCGGCCCGGTTCCTTCATCAAAATCAAATTCCGGCCCTTTATCGTTACCAAAAGGAACCTCTGGCTCGGATTTTAAATCCAGGTGAAAGGGATCTGGTCAAAATGATCCAGCAGCTCAGGTTTATGGTGCGGGGTGAGATCGGAGTAGACCCAGAATTTCATCACGGCCTGGGGCTTCCAGAATACACCACTGTGACCTCCCCCATCCGGCGGTTTATGGACCTGGTGGTCCAGCACCAACTTGGCGCGTATCTAGCCGGAGAGGTCCCTCCCTTTCAGAGGGAAGACCTCCAGAAGATGCTCCTGGAGATAGAAGAAAAACAAAGCGCTCTCCAACAAGTGAAAAATCGCACCCAACGCTACTGGCTCTTGAAATACTTAAAACTTCATGGCCAAGGACAGAGGTTTCCAGCCCTAGTGATCGAAGCTGGGGAAAGAAGGGCCCGGGTGCTTCTCCCGGATTTCATGCTTCAGGCCGAATTGCTCCTTCCCCCCGGCCAAAGGGTGCGAGCCGGAGAGGAGATCCAGGTGCGCATACAAAGGGTAAATCCTCGGTTAGAGATTCTGAAACTGGCCTTGGCCTAATGGGAACGACTTTCGGGGTCCACCTCGGTGCGATCCCCCCCTTGGCCCTTAGCCCGGTACATGGCCTGATCCGCCCGGCGAACCAGATCATCGGCGCTTTCTTTCACTGAACTCCGGGGGATAAGCCTGGCCACGCCTATGGAAAGGCTGGTAGGTTCAAATGACTGGGTGCGGTAGACCTCTAGAATGCGTTCGGCGGCTTTTTCGGCCCCCTTAAGGGAGGTATGAGGCATGAGGACCACAAACTCGTCTCCCCCGTAACGAAAGGATTGGTCCACGTTGGTCCGGGTGCATTCACAGAGGATGTCGGCCAGTTTTTTCAAAAGCTGGTCCCCTTCCCGGTGACCCCGGGTGTCGTTAAAAAACTTAAAACGGTCCACGTCGATCATTAAAAGGGCCAGGGGATAGCCCTGCCGAAGGGCCCGATGGGTTTCCTCAAGGAGCCTTTCCTCGAAATAATGCCGGTTGAAGATCTCGGTCAAGGCGTCCCGGATGGAAAGGGCCCGCAGCTTCTCCTTAAGAATCCATTCCCTCAAGATACGAGAAAGCCGGGCCTCAAGTTCTTCTAAGGAAAAGGGTTTTTGGATCAGATCATCAGCCCCGGCCTCCACTACGTCCAGATAACCATAATCCCGAGCGTAGCCGGTCATGGCCAAAATAAGGGTCTCCGGAGATTTTTCTTTGATTTTACGGATCAAAGAAAGCCCGTCCAAGCCGGGCATTACGATATCGGTGATGACTACGTGATAGGGGCCTTTCTTCTCAAATTTTTGGAGAGCTTCCCCGCCGTTAGAGGCCTCCTCCACCTTGAGCTGCAAGGATTCCAAGAATTCCCGCAAGAGATAGCGAATTTCCTCCTCATCGTCCACAACGAGGAATTTTGGAGGAAAGGGAAGCTCCTTTAACTGGTCTTTCAACATCTCTTCGGACCTCAAGATAATCTTTTAGGATCTTTCCATGATCAAAGGCTAGCTCGTTCCAAGGAATTTGATCCCAGGGAAAGATTTGGGCCTTGCGGGCATCGTCTCCTCCGCGGGGCTCTCCCGAGGCCCGGGCCACGTAAACGGTGGTGATGGTGTGGAAACGCGGGTCCCGCCCAGGCTGGGAATAGGTATAGAACTGGCACAAAAGCTCGATCTCAAGCCCGGTTTCCTCATAGGCTTCCCGGCGGGCGGCCTCTTCCAGGCTCTCCCCGTAGTCCACAAATCCCCCGGGCAAGGCCCAACCGTAAGGGGGATTGCGCCGCTCGATCAGGACCACCCCTCCTGGAGTCTCGATAATTATGTCCACCGTGGGAAAAGGGTGGCGATATTTTTCCACTTCTCGGCCGCAATGGGGACAGATTAGAGCGGTCTTCATTCTTCTGGCAGATATTTAGCGGTTATTTCAAGCATAAAAGGATGCAGGCCACCGTTGCTGGCCACCACGTGTTTTTGAAAGGGATGGTATTCCTCTCCCAGATAATTAGAGACCCGGCCACCGGCCTCTTCCACTAGAAGCACACCGGCGGCGGTGTCCCAGGGTTTGAGAAGGGCCTCCCAGAACCCATCGAAACGGCCGCAAGCCACATAAGCCAGATCCAAACAGGCCGCTCCAGCCCGCCGGATCCCCTGCACCCGCACCAGAAAGTCCTTAAAGGCTGCCACTACCCTCTCGGGACGGTCATGGACGTTATAAGGAAAGCCAGTCGCCAATAGGGCCTCTTCGGGCTTAGAGACTTCTGAGACCCGAATGGGGCGATCATTGAGATAGGCCCCCTTTCCCCGGGCGGCCTTAAAAAGCTCCCCTTGCATGGGGTGATAGATCACCCCCACCAAGGGCTTTTTATCTTCCATCAGGGCGATGGAGACCCCAAACCAGGGGAAACGGTGGGCGTAATTAGTAGTGCCATCTAAGGGATCTACCAGCCAATAAAGGCCTTCGGGAGAGGTCTTAAAGATCTCTTCGGCCAGGATCGGGATGTCCGGGGCCTTTTCCTGGAGATATTCTACGATGAGCCTTTCCGCGACGGGATCAGCCTCGGTGACTAGATCGATCTTTCCCTTGTGGGAAATGTGGCGAGGACGGGCCAAGTTTTCTTTAAGAAACCTGCCCGCCCGTAAAGCTGCTTCTTCGGCCCAGGCCAAATAGTCTGCTTTATCCATCCAATATAACCTAGCCCCATATTAGCACAATTTGGGCTCGCAGTATAAGGATTTATTCGAAATTTGCAAGATTGGCGAAAGGCCTGCCTCCGGCAGGCCAGAAGATCTACCCTCAGCAGGGAAACTCATTCAGGATATAGCCATGGGTCTCAAGCACTTCCCGCAAGCGAATCCGGTTTTCGTCTCCTAGGGAATAATAGGCCTTAACAAAGGCCGCGGTGGAACGCTCCGGGCCACAGGCCGCCTCCCATAAGGCCTTTTGGTTAGGGCCGGAAAGCTTAGCCTGTTTCAGGATCTTCTGAAACTCACCTTGCAGACAAAATTTCCGAAAAAGTTTACTGGACCCCCATTTCCGGCTTCCCACCATGATCCAAGGCCTTTGAGGGGTGTCCGGAGGGATGACCGGCTCTTTGATATCCAAAAGATAAAGGGCCTGGGGGGCGCAGGACCCTAAAATAAAGATTCCAAAGATCAAAAGGGCTTTCCGCATAAGGCACCTCCTAACATCCGTAATCGTTAAGGGTGTAACCGTGTCTTTCAAAGGCCCGTTTTACAGCCTGCCTTTGAGGGGCGGGAAGTTGATAGTAGATCTCAAGGAACTTCTCGGCCGAGGCTTTAGGGCCACAAGCAGCCTCAAAGAGCCTTTCTTGGCTTGCAAGGGCCAAACGGGCTTCGCCCAAAATAACCCGCAGCTCTTTTCCCTGACACAACCTCTTTTCGAGCTGTTTGGAACCCGCCCCTTTGGCTCCAATGATAAGCCAGGGGCGATCCGGGCCCCCGCGGGGGTCTTCCCGAGTCTCATAGAGATAGATTCCCCGACCTCCGCAGCTCACCGAAAATACCAGAAACACCAGTAAAATGATTCTCTTCATGCCTTTCCTCCTGACTGGTCTTTGAAGGGGATCAGGGTCTCCAGGACCTGGATCACAGTTTCAAGGGGCTGGCCCTCCTTTTTGAGTCGGGCCAGCAAAATAGCCCCCTCCAAGGCCGCGATAATGAAAAGGGCCAGGTCCTCCGGCGCCAGATCGGTCTCCACACAGCCTCGTCTCTGAGCCTGTTTCAAGACTTCCGCCAGCTCGGTCCGCCATTCCTCAAAGGTCTCCACAATGAAACGCCGGATCGGGCCTTCCCGGTTAGCTACCTCCATGGCGGTGTTTCCAAAGAGACAACCGGTGCGAAAGCCCTCTTCGGAAAGCTTCTGGTAGATCATCTCTAGAAACCGGTGCAGGGCGTCTCGAGGAGGCCCCTTAGAGAAGGCCTGGGCCAAAAACTCTTTGAATAATTCCCGGGCCTCAGCCAAAACCGCAATCACTAAGGCCTCTTTGCTGGGAAAATGGAAATAAAGGGCCCCTTTGCTCACCCCGGCGGCGCGCTCCAGATCCGCCATGCTGGTCTCGGAAATGCCCTTTTCCTGAAAGAGCCTTAAGGCCTCCTCCAAGATCTTCTGACGGGTAACTTTTCCTCGCATAAATACCGACCGGTCGGTTTTTTTATTTTTTAAAATAACTCCTAATTAAAAGTTTGGCAAATCTTCGGGGCCCAAAACACTTTTGCGAAAGACCTTTCAATAAAAGAAGGAAGAGCTTCCGAGCAACTCCAGCCAAAAGCTTCCTCTCTCTGGGGAGAGTTAGGGGAAACTTCGGTTGGTCCTTTAGCTAGGGGCTGCTACACTTTCAGAAAACTTTAAGCTTGGGAGAAAAAAATTATGGAGACGCCGATTATCCGGGCCCTTTTCATAGCCACTGCTCTGGGATTTATGATTGGGCTCCAACGGGGGATTTATCATCTCCGTAAAAAGGAACCTAGTTTCGCCGGAGCCCGCACCTTTGCCATTATAGGGCTTTTAGGGGCTTTGACCGGCTTTGTAGGGCAAAGATTTGAACTTTTGGCCCTGGCCCTAGCCCTTACGGTGGGACTGATCCTGGCCCTGGCTTACGGCCTGGAGGTATGGCCCTCCCTTAAAGGCCCTTCTCCTCCAGACTATGGCAGCACCACCCACTTTGCAGCCCTTACCACCTATCTCCTGGGACTCTGGGTCAGTCTGGGAGGGGAAAAATACGCCATCTTCGCCGGGGTCATGGTGATCATCCTCCTTGAGATTAAACCCCAGCTCCGGAAGATCGAAGCCCAGATCGCCCCGGAGGATCTTAGCGCCGCGGTCCTCCTGCTAGCCAGCACTTTTTTAGTTCTCCCTATCCTTCCGGATCGCCTCCTGGGACCCTATCAACTCTTCAACCCCCATAAGACCTGGCTCATGGCGGTCCTCATCGCCGGACTCTCTTTCGTGGGTTACCTTTCCATGAAAATCTGGGGGCAACACCGGGGACTATATTTGACTGGGGCCTTGGGAGGTTTGGTTTCCTCCACCGCCGTAACCGTCTCCATGTCCCGTCTGGCGGGGACCGAAAGGACCTTAGCCCTTCCGGCGGCCGGAGCCATCGCCATCGCCTGCACCCTGATGCTGGCCCGGATGGTCTTTTTGAGCTCGGTGGTAAACACCGTTCTGGGATCCAAACTCCTGGAGATCCTTCTTCTTCCGTTGCTTTTGGGGCTGGTCTATTCTTATCTCCTTTATCGCCGATCCGTCCCCTCTTTTTCTCCGCCTTCAGAGATCGGACGCAATCCTCTGCAGTTTTCCGAGGCCTTGAAGTTTGCCCTGATCTTTAGTCTTATCTACGGGGCTGCCAATTGGGTCCGCACCCACTACGGGGAGGCTGGAATTTACGTAGTGGCCTTTTTTTCAGGCCTTAGCGATGTGGACGCCATCACCCTTTCCCTCTCTAGTCTAGCCGCCGAAGGCCGGCTCGCCCCTCTAGTGGCCCTTAAGGGGATCCTTTTGGCGGGGGTGGTAAACTCGGCCGTCAAACTGGGAATCGCTCTGGCGGTGGGGAAACACCCCCAGCTGGCTAAACACGTAGGGGCCTATTTTATTTTGACCCTGGGGGCCTTGGCCTTGGCCTGGCTGGTAATCCCCTGGCGGGGTTTTTAGCCCGTCCCTTTGAGGATCTTTTTGGCCCGGGTGAAGACCTTTATGGCGCAATACTCCCCGCACATGGTGCAGGCCTTGCTCTTAGAAGCTCCGCCTTCCATGCGGTAGCGCCGGGCCTTTTCGGGATCAAGGGAAAGCCGGATCTGGGCCTCCCAGTCCAGAGCGGCCCGGGCCTTGGCCATGGCCAGATCCTTCTCCCAGGCCCCTGGGGCCCCTTTTACCAGATCCGCCACGTGGGCCGCAATCTTAGAGGCTATGACCCCTTCCCGAACGTCTTCCACGGTAGGCAAACGGAGATGCTCCGCCGGGGTCACGTAACAGAGAAAATCCGCCCCGGCAGCCGCAGCTAAAGCCCCCCCGATGGCCCCTACCAGATGGTCGTATCCAGGAGCGATGTCCGTGGGCAAGGGCCCCAGCACATAAAATGGGGCCCCCTGACAAAGCCGTTTTTCCAGTTTTACGTTGGCCTCGATCTGGTCTAAAGGCACGTGCCCCGGACCTTCAATCATGACCTGGACCCCAGCCTCCCAAGCCCTCTGGGTGAGCTCCCCCAAGATAATAAGCTCTTGGATCTGAGGGCCGTCGGTGGCGTCAGCCAAACATCCTGGACGAATGCCGTCTCCTAGGGAAAGGGTTATCTCGTAGTCCCGGGCTATCTCTAAAAGCCGGTCAAAATATTGGTAAAAAGGGTTTTCCTTTTGGTTATAAATCATCCACTCTACGATGAAAGAACCTCCCCTAGAAACCACCCCCAGGATCCGTTCTTTCCTCTCCAAACGGTTTAAGACCTCCTGGTTGATGCCGCAGTGGATGGTCATGAAATCCACCCCGTCTTCGGCGTGCCGCAAGACCGCTTCAAACATTTCGTCCACGGTCATTTCCACGATGGATTTACGCTTCTGCTCCACGGCCTCCACCGCGGCCTGATAGATGGGCACCGTGCCTAAAGGCACCGGACAGTGCTCCCGAATCAACCGCCGCACTTCATCAATAGGACCTCCTGTGGAAAGATCCATCACGGTGTCGGCCCCTGCCTCCAAAGCCACCCGCAGTTTCTCCAGCTCTTTTTCCGGGTCCGGGGCGTCCTTAGAGGTCCCCA
>JALWWR010000218.1:2407-3129 GCA_026993045.1 Thermodesulfatator sp. | reverse complement strand
CCTTTTTGGCCTTCTTTTTGGGCTTTTCTTCAGCCTCCGGTCGCTCTTTAGCTTTCTTTTTCTTCTTTTTCTCTTCTTCGACTTTGGGCTCCGGAGGAGGCGCCGGAGCAGGTCGCCGAGGCTTGAAATCTTTGACGACTCGTTTTTTGGGCTTACGCTCTGGAGTCACCACCTCGGTTTCAACCCGGGAAACGATCCGGGCCTTGAGACCAATGGCCTTCTCCGGGGTCTCTGCCGCTTGGGCAGAAGGAGGCGGAGCTTCAGAGGGGGCTTTCTCCTCTGCCTTTTCTTCGGCGGGCTTTTTGACTTCTTCCGAAGGCCCTTCTTTTTTACGCCTGATCTTGAGCTTAATCCGTTTGGGTTTAGCTTCTTTTTCTTCTTTGCGCTTGATGATCACCACCGAGGAAGCCTCTTGAGCCGCCTCTGGGGCTGGTTCCGAGGATGCGCTTTCAGATTGGCGCCATTTTTCCCGGATGGTCTGGGCCTCTTCCTCCGTGATGGTGGAGGAATGGCTCTTGACCTCGATCCCCATGGCCTTGACCTTGGCGGCCAAATCTTTAGGGGATACTTCCAGTTCACGGGCTAAATCATAAATCCTTATCTTGGCCATATTTGCTCTCGCCTCCTAATGCTTGGCTAAGCTCTAAATAAAGTTGGGGATTACCCCGCGCCATCCGACCCCGAAAGGCCTTTCCCAGACGCTTCTGCCCTTTGGGAGTAGC
>JALWWR010000218.1:0-2397 GCA_026993045.1 Thermodesulfatator sp. | reverse complement strand
GCACTCCCAACGTGGGCAAAGATAGGCCCCTCGCCCCGGGAGCTTTTGGTGAGCGTCCCATACCGGCTGTCCGGCCTCATCCAACACCAAGCGCCAGAGCTCGAATTTAGGGGCCTTCCGTCCGCAAAAGATGCAAGTCCGTATGGGAACATGGCTATTTTTCATCTCCTGCCGCCAGTTTTTCCCGGGCCCGGGCGATTAGCTCCTCTGCCTCCGAGAGTTTCAAACGTCCAATTTCGGCCACCTTCTCGGGTTCCGCTTGGGCCAGATCCCCCAGGCTCTTGAGCCCTTCGTCATAAAGTCGTCCCGCTACCTCCTCTGAAAGCCCCTCAATCTCTAGCAGCTTCAAAAACTCCGGATCTTGGCGTCGGGCATATTGGGTTTCGCTATAGACGTCGATGCGCCAGCCCAGGAGCTTGGAAGCTAAACGTACGTTCTGTCCTTCTTTACCGATGGCCAGAGAGAGCTGATCGTCAGGGACAATGACTTCCAAGGTCTTGTTTTCTTCGTCTACGATCACCTGGGTGCATTCCGCCGGGGCCAAGGCGTTGTAGACCAGCTTGGCCGGATCCGGGTCCCAGGGAATGATATCAATTTTCTCGCCCTTGAGCTCCTGCACCACCACCTGCACCCTAGAGCCTCTAAGCCCCACGCAAGCCCCTACCGGATCCACATCTGGATCATTGGAGACCACCGCCATTTTGGCCCGCCGCCCTGGCTCCCTTGCCACCGCCACGATCTTAACGATCCCCTCTCGAATCTCCGGCACCTCGCGCTCAAAAAGTTTTTTGAGGAATTCTGGATGGGTGCGGGAGACCACGATTTGGGGTTCTCCACTTCGCCGGACCTCGATGATGAGGGCCTTAAGCCTCTCTCCCCGGTGATAGCGTTCGGTGGGGATCTGTTCGGCCTCTGGTAACAGGGCCTCGGCCCGGCCCAAAGAAAGAATTACGTCTTTACGGCTAAACCGGTGTACAAAACCGCTTACAATCTGACCTATTTTGTCTTTGTATTCGTTATAAATGAGCTCCTTTTCTGCCCCTCGAATCTTCTGGGTAAGGATCTGTTTGGTGAGCTGGGCCGCGATTCGACCCAATTCTTTTATTTCTAGCGGTTCCCCGATGGTGTCTCCGATTTGAACCCGGGGGTTTTTGCGCCGGGCCTCGGCTAGGGAAATCTCTTTTTCGGGGTTATGGACCTCTTCCACTACTTCGTAAAGCCGATAGACCTCTATCCGCCCTTGATCTTCATGGTATAGGGCCTCCACTTCCGCCTGCGGCCCTAAACGCTTGCGCGCCGCGGCTTTCATCCCTTCCACCAGGGCCGATACGATCACTTCCTTGGGCAACCCCTTCTCTTTGCTCATTATTTCCACTATCTTCCGTACGTCTTCCGCCATAGTTCACCCCTTAAAACTCGATTTCCCCCTTGAGATGGGCCTTCTTGATCTCTTGATAAGGTATGCGAACCACCTCTCCTTCCACCGTCTCCAAAAGGACTTCTTCTCCTTCTAGCCCCCTAAGGAGCCCGGTAAAATTTTTCCGTCCTTCCCGGGGGGCCTTGAGGGTGATCTTGACCTTGTCCCCGGCGAAACGTTTAAAATCTTCCTTTTTGCGCAGAGGACGGTCTAGCCCCGGGGAGGAGACCTCTAAGTGGTAAGAGTGGTGGATAAGATCTTTGGCGTCCAAGAGGTCTCCCACTATTTCGCTGATTTTTACGCAATCTCCCAGGGTCACCCCTCCGGGCTTGTCAATATAAAGACGGAGCACCCAACCCTGTCTTTCCCGTTGCCACTCCACTTCTACCAATTCCATCCCTTTGCTCAGGATGACAGGCTCCGCCAAATCCCAAACTTTTTGGATAAGGCTTTCTTTTTCCATCTCTCCATAACAAAAAAGTGGGCACTTAGGCCCACTTTTGGCCTCCTTTATTTTTGGAGCGGGCAACGGGATTCGAACCCGCGACCCTCAGCTTGGGAAGCTGATGCTCTACCCCTGAGCTATGCCCGCTCGTTTTAATTATATATAACCTTCCTTTAACAAAAGTCAACGAAAGGTAAGAACCCCCTTAAAACGCTATTTTTATAGGGCTTACGTTTTCGAAGTCGAGTTTAGAGGCTTAGAAAAGGTTTAGCAGAAACGGAGTTGGACCTGGTTGGCCAGGAGGCGGCCTTTGGAAGTTAGCCGCAGGCTCTGGTCCTGGATCTCTATTAAGCCTTGCTGCTGGAGGTCTTCTATTTCTTTTTGGAAAAAGACCCAGAGGTCAAGGCTGAAACGGGCCTTTAGTTCTAGGGCCGAAACCCCCTCCCGCAGGCGCAATCCTAAGATTATGGCCTCTCGAAAGGCCCTTTCCGGGGTCAAAACCTCATCCACTTGAGCCGGAAGCTTTCCTTTCTTT
>JALWWR010000217.1 GCA_026993045.1 Thermodesulfatator sp. | reverse complement strand
GGCCGCAGAAAAAAGCAAAAAAGCGGTATCGGCTTTATCTATCATAGCCGTCTGCACCTCCTAATTTTTGGGTTTGGAAAAATCAAGAAGTGTGCCAAGTTTCCTTAGGCCTTTAGGAGAACTTAAAAGAGGCTTCCCCTCCCAAGGGAGGGGAAGCTAGCTTGGAGAAGACCTTCTATTTTGTATCTCTCTCAGCTTTCAAATTTGTAAATCATCGAAGGGTCTCTCGTTACTTTAAAAGGCAAATTTATTCTAAATCAAGGCTAGTTAGAAAAGATTTTCTTTTTTGTTAAAAGCTATAGCCGGTTTCACGATGCAGAGCCAAGTCTAGGCCTTGGATCTCTTCTTCGGCTTCCACCCTTAGCCCCACCAGGGCGTCTATCACCTTGAGGATGAGCCAGGAGAGCCCGAAACAAAAGAGGGCCCCGGCCAAAGCGCCCAAAAACTGTACCAAGAACTGTTTAGGGTTTCCGAAAACGAGGCCATTGGCCCCGGCGGAATTTACAGTGGAGGAACAAAAGATCCCGGTAGCGAGGGCCCCCCAAAATCCTCCCACCCCGTGGACTCCCACTACATCTAGGGCGTCGTCGTAGCCCAGACGATTTTTGGCTAAGATCGCCCCGTAACAAATCACCCCCGCGGCCAGCCCGATAAGGACGCTGGCCCAAAGGGGCACAAACCCTGCGGCCGGAGTGATGGCCACCAAACCGGCCACTGCTCCTGAGGCTGCCCCTAAGGTGGTGGGAACCCCTTGGATCTTCCATTCCGCGAGGATCCAAGAAAGGGCCGCCAGACCCGCCGCGATCTGGGTATTCATAAAGGCTAGGACCGCAATCTCATCGGCGGCCAAGGCGCTTCCGGCGTTAAAACCAAACCAGCCGAACCAGAGAAGCCCCGCCCCCAGAAGGGTGAGAGGCAGGTTGTGGGGATGCAGGGGTTCCCGCCGATACCCTATCCGCGGACCAATGACCAGGGCCGCCGCCAAGGCCGAAGCCCCGGAAGCGATATAAATGACTGTACCTCCAGCAAAATCTAAGGCCCCTATCTTGCCTAGCCAACCCCCGCCCCAGACCCAATGGCAGAGAGGCAGATAAACCAAAGTAAACCAAAAGGTCACAAAGAGGAGATAGGCTGAAAAACGCATCCTTTCAGCAAAGGCCCCGGTGATAAGGGCCGGTGTAATCACGGCAAACATCAGTTGAAAGGCTGCAAAAAGGACGTGGGGAATGTTTTCCGCCGCTGGGGCCGGACCGGTTTCCACACCTCGGAAAAAGAGATATTTAAACCCCCCAATCACCGAACCGATATCCGGACCAAAGGCCAGACTATAGCCATAAAGGAACCAGAGCAGACTGACCACTCCCAGACAAATGAACACCTGCAAGGAAATGGAAAGAACGTTTTTAGCCCGGACCAATCCTCCGTAAAACAAAGCCAACCCCGGAGTCATGAGCATCACCAACGCGGTGGCCACCAACATCCATACCACATCGGCCTTTACCATAGCCTTAAACCTCCTAAAGTTTTAGCAAACTTCTTACAAAAGTTATGCCATTTTTGTGAATTTATTGGGAGATAACCTTTTAAGCTGAAGGAGTTCTACAAAGAAAGTCTTGATTTTGACGTTAATGTAAAGTTTGTTGCAAGAAAAATTACCAAAAAGTTAATCTTTGGCCCGGTTGACGGAGTGGTAGGCCAGGAAGAAGCCCAGGGCGGAAAGGACTAAAAGCAGGATCAAGGAAGAAAGCGGCAGGGGTTCGCCATAAGCGGCCTTACGAATCAAATGGGAGGCGTGGGTAAGAGGCAAAAGTTTAAGGGGCAGGCGGGCCCATTCCGGGAGGCCCTCTACGGGAAAGAAGGTCCCTCCCAAGAAGACCATGGGGGTGATGATGAAGTTGGTGACCAGGGCCTGATCGGCATGGGAACGGATGAGCATGGCGGAAGTTACTCCCAAGGAAGCAAAGACAAAGGCGTTGAGGAAGACTCCCAAGAAAAAGGCGGGGCCGAGGTGAAGATGGATACCAGCCAGGGCCGTGATAGCCAAGATGACCAAGGTGGAAAGGAGGGCCCGGGTTACTCCCCCTAGAATCTCTCCCAAGACGTAAGCCCCGTTGGAGATAGGGGCGGCTTGGAATTCTTCAAAAATGCGTAGATAAAAACGGGCCACGTTGATCTCCACATTTATGCCAAACCCTTGCATCATGGAGGCCGCCGCCACCACTCCTGGGACCAAAAATTCCAGGTAGGGCCGGCCCTCCACCGTTAGGTTTTTCCCGAGGCCAAAACCAAAGGCCACCAAATAAAGAGTAGGAGAAACGGAAAAGGAAAGGAGCATGCGGGGGAGGCGATGCCAGATAATCAGGAGTTCCCGCAGATAGATAGCTCCAAAGCCCCTCATACCTTCTTCCCGGTGAAATGGATAAAGGCATCCTCCAGGTTAAGGCGGCGCAGGGTCACGGCCTCTCCGTTTCGAGAAAAACGGAGGGCCGCGGTTTCAGCCTCAGAACGGCTTTTAAAATAATGAGTCTTAAGCCCTTGGGAGGTTACCACATCCACCGCTACTTCCCCCAAAGCTGAAATAAGATTTTGAGGGGCATCCAGGGCCACGATACGCCCCTGGTCCAGGAAGGCCACCCGGTCCGCCAGAAACTCGGCCTCCTCGATATAGTGCGTGGTGAGGAGGATGGTGGTCCCCCGGGCCTGGATCTGCTTAATAAGCCCCCAGAGCCGGCGCCTTATGTGAGGGTCGAGCCCCACCGTGGGCTCGTCCAAGAAAAGGATGCGGGGCTCGTGCATCAGGGCCCGGATAATAAGTAGCCTCCTTCGCATTCCTCCCGAAAGGGCCCGCACCCGATCCCCACGCCTTTCCCAGAGGCCGGCGAAACGCAAGAGTTCTTCGGCCCGCTCCCGGATGCGGCCCCGGCTCATCCCGAAAAGAAGCCCGTGGATGAGGAGGTTCTCCCAGACCGTAAGCTCCAGATCCAGATTGGTGGCCTGGGGGACAAGACCGGCCAGCCTCTTTGCGGCTAAGGGGGCCTTAAATATATTCTGGCCAAAAAACCAGGCCTCTCCTCCTGAGGGCCTGGTTAGCCCGGTAAGGATGCGAATGGTGGTGGTCTTTCCCGCTCCGTTCGGGCCGAGAAG
>JALWWR010000216.1 GCA_026993045.1 Thermodesulfatator sp. | reverse complement strand
GGTCCGCCGGGCCCCCTATCCGCACGCTACTCCAGCGCCAAAGAGGTTCGCGGCCCTTAACATCTAAACCTCGTTTTTTGAAGACTTTTTCTAAAGCGAACATGGAACCTCCGAAGACAAACCTTCCTCTTTTACCCATTCCTCTCCAACCTGATAGATGTCGCCTGCTCCCATAGTAAGAAGGACGTCTCCAGGGCGACCCAAAAATTCTATCTGGGCCTTGAGGATTTCCCGGCTTGTAGCAAACAAACTAGGTTTAGGATTGCGCAAACGCCTTATAGCCCGGAAAAAGGCCTCCCCGGTAACCCCGGGAAGGGGTCTTTCCGAGGCGGGATAAATCTCCGTTAAGATGAGTAAATCGGGTAGCTGGAGCACCCGCATAAAATCCGGCCAAAGGGCCTTGGTCCGGGTGTAGCGGTGGGGCTGAAAGACCACCAACAATCTTCTCTGAGGATAAAGATCTTTTAAGGCCTTAAGGGTGGCTTCAATCTCCCGAGGATGATGGGCGTAGTCATCATAGACTAGGATTCCTTCCCGCTCGCCTTTTTTTTCCAGCCTTCGTCCCACTCCCGAAAAACTTGAAAGGGCCTCGCACACCTCAGAGGCTGAAAGGCCCAGTTTGATCCCCACCGCCACGGCCGCCAAGGCGTTCAAGGCGTTGTGCCGCCCTGGAACCGAAAGCCGAAAGCTCCCCCACTTTTCCCCCTGATAGAAGACCTCCACCTCTGGGAAAGGGCCTTCGGAAAGGGGTCGTCCCCAGAGGTCCAGGCCCGGGGAAAAACCATAGAAAAGGAGTTTTCCCGAAAGCTCCGCCTGAATATCTTTAATCCCGGGATCGTCCCCACAAAGGATCAATCCCCCTTCGGGATCGACACGATGGCAAAACCGCACAAAGGCCCTCTTGATGGCCTTATAATCGGCGTAAAAATCCAGGTGTTCCCGGTCAATATTAGTGACTACCCCCAGATGGGGTTTGAGCATCAAAAAGGAACCGTCACTTTCGTCAGTTTCGGTAACCAAATAGGTCCCAGCCCCTAAACAGGCGTTCACTCCCAGGTGGTTAACTCGTCCCCCGATGGCCACCGTGGGTTTAAGACCGGCCTTGATCAGGACCTCGGCTATCATGGAAGCGGTGGTAGTCTTGCCGTGTGAGCCAGCCACCGCAATGCTTTGGGGATGAAGGGCCATGATCTCGGAGAGCATCTCCGCCCGGGGAAGAACCGGCTGGCCTTTTTCTCGAGCCCTTTTAAGCTCCGGATGATCGCTTTTGATGGCCGAGGAAAAGATGACCACCTCTTTTCCAGAAAGATGGTCCGGATGATGTCCTCGATAGATCTTTATCCCCTCCTTCTCCAAGGCTCGGGTGGTAGGGCTTTCCTTTAAGTCGCAGCCGGTGACCTCGGCCCCTAAGGCCTTTAGCAGCCGAGCCAAACCGCTCATCCCCACGCCCCCGATCCCGATCAAGTGATAGGTCTTTCCCTCAAGCATGCGCTAAAGCCTCCATTTCCGAAATGATGGTCTCCGCCGCTTGGGGGCGATAAAGCCTCCGGGCCTTGGCCCCCATCCTTTTTAAAGCCTCCGGATCTTTAAGAAGAGACCCCACCAGCCCGATGAACTCTCCCTCCCCAAAGCTTCCCTCTTTTAACATGACCCCACCCCCGTGAGAGACCACCGCCAGGGCGTTTTTTTCCTGGTGGGCATGGGTAGCGTAGGGAAAAGGGATATAAAGAGCCGGTTTCCCTAAAGCGCAGAGTTCCGCCACGGTGGTGGCCCCGGCCCGGCTCACCACCAGGTCCACCTGGGCGTAGGCCCAGGCCATATCCTTGAGGAAGGGATAGACCCGAGCCGGAAGCTTCCGGCGCTGATAGGCTTCCCTCACCCAGCCCTGATCCGCTTCCCCGGTTTGATGTAAGAGAAAAAGGTTCGGAAACCGCTCAAATAAGGCTGGAGCCGTCTTTACCAACAAGCGGTTGATAAAACGGGCCCCTTGGCTTCCCCCTAAAACCAGGAGCCCAGGGCCTGAATGTTCCCGGGCCCGGGGCTCCAAAACCGAAGGACGCACCGGATTGCCAGCGTAGACCACTTTCGAGGAAGGAAAAAAAGAAGCCGCCTCGGGAAAACTTATAAATACTTTGTGAACCAGCCGGGCCCCTAGCCGATTGCTCAGACCGGCCACGGCGTTTTGTTCGTGAAGCCCCAAGGCCTTACCTAGGATCCTTCCCGCCACCAGGGCCGGAAAGGAAGAATAGCCTCCGGTGCCAAAGACGATCTGGGCCGAAAAGCTGCGGATATATCCCAGGGCCTCTTTTACCCCTCGCAGGAGTTTCAAAGCGGCCTTAAATTTAGCTCCTAGAGATCGACCCAAGATCCCTTCTCCGCTCAAGGTCGCCACCGGAAACGGGGCTCCCTCTAAGGCCAAGGCCTCGATCCGCCTACCGCAACCCAAAAGAAAGACCTCCCCTCCCCGGGCGGCAACGGCCTCGGCCAAGGCCAGAGCCGGAAAGAGATGCCCGCCAGTGCCTCCGCCGGCAATAACCCATCGCATCAGTGCCAGACCTCCGGCTGGCTTGAAGAAAGGACCTTGGGGGCGTATTGCAAGACCAGTTCCCGAAAGACTTCCCCCCGCTCTTCATAGCTGGCGAATTGATCAAAGCTGGCCGCCGCTGGGGAAAGTAAGACCGTGTCCCCAGGACGGGCCAACCTTAAAGCCAAGGCCAGGGCCTCGGGCAAGCCTTCCACCAAATGGGTTTCCGTAGCTCCAGCCAAATCCTCGGCCATGAGATACCGGGAGGCCCCCATCAAGATAAGGACTTTCACCTTCTTTTGGACCCAGGGGTACAACTTCCGATAAGAAGCCCCTTTATGAAGCCCTCCGGCAATCAGGATAATGGGAGGAACTAGACTTTCTAAGGCCTTGAGGGTGGCGTCCAGGTTGGTGGCCTTGGAGTCGTTTACAAAATAGACTCCCCCAAAGGAGCCTAAATATTCCATCCGGTGCGGGAACCCTACAAAACCGGCCAAGGCCTTTTGCACGGCTTCTACCGAGGCCCCGGCCTTGCGGGCCAAAAAGGCCGCCACCGCAAAATTCAAACGATTATGGGCCCCCAAGAGCCTGAAGCCGGAAAAAGAATAGCGTTCTTCCGAAGGCAAACGCAGGATAAATTCCCGCTCCCTAAGCTCCAC
>JALWWR010000215.1 GCA_026993045.1 Thermodesulfatator sp. | reverse complement strand
TCTCCTTGTCGGGGTCTTGCCCCAGGAAAGATGAAGGCCTTCACTTCCACATCCTGGCCCAGAACTTTTTGTTTCCTGTGTTATGGCTTGAGACAAACAAGCCTAACAACCATTATAGGAGGAAGATGACTAAAAAAGTCTTTTTTATCCTGGCAGGGTTAATACTTTTGACCGTCTCTTACGCCTTTTCGGCCTCGGTGAGATACTACTATGACGATTTGAATCGCCTCACCAGGGTGGAATACCCCGACGGAACGGTGATCACCTACACCTACGACGCCGCCGGCAACCGATTGTCGTTTCAGGTTTCCGGAGGGGCAGGTTACCCCCGGCCCGATGTCAGGATTAACGGTTCCGATGGTCCGCTTCATCTTTCTCCAAACGATTGGCTAAACATCACGGTTTCTCTTTCCTTAAACGGGGCCTCTGGCGCGGGAGATTATTTCCTCTGGGCCAAGATTCCCGGCGGAGACTGTTATTGCTATCAGTACCCTGCCTTGTGGCTTTCGTGTGCTTGCGATTCCCCGATCCCGGCCTATCAGGGAGCCTGGCTTTCCCTTTCGGATTTCCCGGTAGCCAACGTTTCTTGTGAAAGCATACCTACGGGGGACTATACCCTTTATTTTGCAATAGATGACCAATCGAACAACCACCTTGATTCTTCCGCTTTTCAGGATTCGGTTTCTTTTGAAATAGATTATTAAAATTATAGTCAAGGTTTAGTTTTGGCTTTTTTAAAAGTTAAAGAGGTAATAGTAAAAATCTATTTTTAGGGTTTGAAGCTTATTACGGTGTGTTGGTCTATTTGGTGGAACATAAAGAAATAGAAAACTAAAAGGATTAGGCCGAAGAGCCACGGGCGTTTACGAAAGACTGAAGAAAAGACCCAGAAAGACCAGGCTTCAAGAGCAAAGGGGGGAAAGCCTAAATAACCGGCCAAAGGCATTTCAAAGAGCTTTATCTTCATGAGCCAGGCCCAGGGAAGAGTATAAGTCCACTTGGTTCCAGCCCAAAAATTCCAAGCTTCCCATAAAAATCCACAAATAAGTCCAGATAAAAGGAAAAGGGCAGGGCGGCGGAGAGAACCTTGTTCTAAGTCGTAAAGAAGGGCCTCTTTCCGGTTGAGGAGGTAGTTTACGGGTTCCAAAAGGAGAAAGACCCAGCCCCACACCAAGGGGAAAAAATACTTAGGATAGGCTACCGGGAGTACCAGACAAAGAGCGCCCGCGGTTACTAATCCCGGAAACCAGGTTTGAGGAGCCTGTAAAGGTCGGATCTTAAATTCCCAGGAAAGAAGGTTAGAAAGGAGCTCATAGGTCTCAAAAATTCCCGGCAAGACCGTGGCAAAGGCCAAGGTATATCCTAGCCACCTTATAAAAATATTCGAAGGTACCGCAAGATAGCTCCAATTTTTAAGAAAAAGGTTGAACCACTCGAAGATGAGCCAAAAGAAGACTGAACTTAAAGAAAGGATAACAAACTCCTTGGGGTTTGAGGTTAAGAGGGAGCGACCTGAAAGGCGTAGCTTTAACCAATCGGCCCCAAAGATGTAACTCCACCAGGCGAAGAGATAAAACCAGGTCTTAAGGAAGGGGCAGCCAGCGGCCAGCCCCCAAGCCGCGGTGATAAAGACTGCTCCAGCCAGGGGGCCATAAATTTGCTTAAACCCCATACCCTTTTAAATATCAGATTTGAACCGGCCTCGCAAAGAAGGCTTCCAGGAGCTTGTCTTTTTATTTTACATAATATCCATTATCGGACTCAAAACAGGATTCCGCACGGGTTTTACAAGGCTTTAAAGAAGCCTGCTCCCTCGGGAGATTGTAGTTGGGGGCCCTAGACTAATCTATCCGTTCCACCCGGGCTGCAGCCACCTTGTACTCCGGGGTATGGACCTTTACGTCTAGGCCCGGACTGGTGAGGAGATTGGTCAGAGGTTCCAAGAAATGAAAATCCATAAAAAGGGTCCCAGGGCTTACCTTAGAAGTGATATGAGCCCGGGCCATTACTTCCCCCCGGCGGGTAGCGACCTTGATTTTATCGCGTTCACGAACTTTGAGTTTGCGGGCGTCTTTGGGGTTAATCTCCACCAGTTCTTCAGGCAAGATCTCCATTAACCCCTCCACCCGACGGGTCATAGAGCCACAATTGTAATGATGTAGACGGCGCCCCGTGATAAGGGTAAAGGGATATTCGGGATCCGGCTCTTCTTCTGGACCATAATATTTAGGTAAGGCGAAAAAGGCCTTGCCCCCCGGTCGGGCGAATTCCTGGGTAAACATAAGCTCCGTCCCAGGGTGATTTTCCTCCCAAGCCGGCCAACAAAGGCCCTTTTCTTCGAGGCGCTTATAAGTCAGCCCCCGGAAAGAAGGCATTATTTGTCGCATCTCTTCAAAGATGTCCTCGGCCTTTTGATAAAGCATTTCGTAACCTAGGCGCTTAGAAATCTCTACGAGGATCTTCCAATCTGGAGGAAGATCCTCCGGAGGATCCACTAGTTTACGAATTCTCTGGACCCGTCGCTCTCCATTGTCGGTGGTACCATCTTTTTCAAAAAGGGAGGCCACCGGGAAAACCACGTGGGCAAAACGAGCCGTTTCCGGCCAGAAGATATCGTGAACCACTAAGAGGTCTAACTTCTTTAAGGCCTGATATACCTTGGGAAGGTTGCCATGGGTCATGGCCACGTCATATCCTATGACATAAAGGCCTTTGAGTTTTCCTTCCAGGGCTTCTTGATACATCTGGGGTTCGGTAAGTCCAGCTTTTTCGGGAAGAGGTCGTCCCCAAATTTCTTCAAACTTTTTGCGCACCAGGGGGTCTTCCATTTTTTGATACCCCGGAAGGCTATAGGGCAAAGCCCCCATATCGCAGGCCCCCTGCACATTGTTTTGTCCCCTCAAAGGCATAGCTCCTGTTCCCGGCCGTCCCACGTGGCCACAAAGAAGCGCTAAAGTGGCTAAGGCCATCACCCCGTGGCTTCCGCTTCGGTGTTCGGCTACCCCTAGGCCCCATAAGATAAGGGCTTTTTCGGTGCGAGCGTAAAGCCGAGCTAACTGCTGGATGTATTCTCTTCTCACCCCCGTTATCCGTTCTACTCTCTCTAGGGGCCACTCCGCCAAAATATATTTGGCATAGGCCTCAAAGTTTTCCGTCCGAGCTTCGATAAAGGCCTGGTTGTAGAGGCCTTCTTTGAGAATTACATAAGCCAATCCATTGGCCAGAGGCACATTGGTTCCAGGCCGAAGGGGAAGCCAGAGGTCGGCCTTGGAGGCCAATTCCGTTTTCCGGGGATCTACTACCACTAGCTTTAATCCCTTCTTCAAAGCCCGGAGAATCTTTCCTCCTACCACGGGATGAGCTTCGGTGGTATTGGCCCCCCATAAAAGGAGAAGGTCGGTGCGTTCAATCTCGTCAAAGGGGCCAGTAGCCGCTCCGGATCCGAAGGTGGCCGCGAGACCCGCGACCGAAGGTGCGTGTCAGACCCGGGCGGGATTGTCTACGTTATGGGTGCCTAGGACGGCCCGCGCAAATTTTTGAGCTACATAAGTGTCTTCATTAGTGGTACGGGCGGAACATAAGACCCCTAGGGCTTGAGATCCATATTTTTCTTTAATCTCGGATAGCTTTTCAGTCACAAAATCAAAGGCTTCTTCCCAAGAGACCTCTCGGAATTCTTCTTTAAGAGAAGGACGCAACAAAGGTTTTCGCAGGCGCTCCGGATGGCGATAAAAGGTGTAACCAAAACGACCCTTAACGCACAGATCTCCGTAGTTGGGAGGGCCTTGGGCGCCTTTGATCTCCAAGATACTACCATTTTTCACTTGGGCCAGGAGATTGCAACCCGTGCCACAGTAAGGACATACCGTTCTGATCTCTCGAACCTCTTCTTTTTGGTAAGGAACGGTAGAATCTTTTTTTATGAGGGCCCCTGTGGGACAAACATCTACACAAGCTCCACAAGCCACGCAATGTTCGTTAAAGGAAAAATGGATTTCCTCTTCGGGAGTTCCTTGGCTGTAGATTTTTATCTCTAGTCCTCCGTAATTACAGGCCCGGAGGCACCGGTAACACCCCACACATTTATTGGAGTCTAGCTCGATAAAAGGATGGTCATCTTCAACTTTATATTTAGCCCTCTTGCGGCCTTTAGTGGCCCCTACATTCTCCGCGATAAGGATCTCCCGGAAACTACACTTATGAAGCCCTAGACAGCCACACTTGAGACACCGGGAGGCCTCTTTTCGGGCCTGTTCTTCGGTATAAGTGGCATAAACCTCTCCGAAATCTTGGAGTCTCTCTGATACCGGACGTTCGGAAAGGGGCTCTCGGGGAACGGTGGTATAGCGGCTATAATAATCCAGATCGATTTCTTCCGGACGCCGGCCTCGATTGAAATCAAACTTGGCGCTAACCAGGGTGCTCCTTTTTTCTTTCTGCATTAGGTAGCGATGAATGTCCTCGGCCGCCCTTCGGCCAGAAGCCACGGCCTGGATGACGGTCTTAGGCCCCGAGACGAAGTCTCCTCCTGCCCACACCCCAGCCACGTTGGTGGCCTGGGTTCCGGAAGAGACTTTGATTTGCCCTCCGGGGGAAGTGGCTAACTGAGCCTCAATTTCTCCATAGTTTTTGAAATCGGTCTCAGGTTCTTCCCCCCAAGCCCGCACTACACTCCCGAAGAAATACTCTTGCTCCGAGCCTTCAAGAGGGATCAGTTTCCGGCTTTTGCTTTGATCCGGTTTAGAAAGGACCGTCCGGGCAATAAGGACCCGATATCCCCCGTTCGTCTTTTCAATCTTGAGGGGTAAAGCCATCATGAAAAGCTTTACCCCCTCTTTTTCGGCCTCCTGAATTTCACGCTGAGGGGCCGGCATCTCCATCCGGGAACGGGGATAAAGCAAGGTCACCTCCGCCCCCAGCCGCCGGAGACTTCGGGCTACATCCACCGCTGTATAGCCTCCTCCCATTACCAAGACCGGGCCCTTAACTTCCAGACTCTGGCCTTGGTTAATCTGATAAAGCAATTCCAGTCCCGATAAGGTCTCTTCCTCCCCTGGGATGCCGTGCCCTCGGTCCTTGGAAGAACCGATGGCTAAAAAAACGGCTTCAAAACCCTGCTTAAAAAGATCTTCTAGATTAAAATCCCGTCCCCAAACTTGACCCGTTCTTAGCTCGATTCCTAAAGAAAGTATTCCTTCAATTTCTTTACGTAACACCTCTTTAGAGAGTTTAAATTCTGGGATAGCCCATCGGGGCATACCTCCGGCTTCCTCTCGTGCTTCAAAGAGGGTAACTTCATGGCCTTTGAGCCTTAAAAAATAGGCTGCGGTAAGGCCCGCCGGTCCAGCCCCTACGATGGCCACTTTTTTGCCAGTGGGTGGGGCTATCCGAGGTTTAAGCCCCCCGTTTTTTAGCCCCCAGTCTGCCACGAATCTTTTAAGATTGTTTATGGCCACCGGCACATCCACCACTGCTCGCCGACACCGGGGCTCACAAAATCTGGGACAGACTCTCCCCACCGTAGCTGGCAAGGGTAACCGTTCCTTTATCAGATCGAGGGCGGAGGCGTATTCGCCCCGAGCAATAAAGGCGATGTAACCTTGGATGTTCAACCCTCCCGGGCAAGGACCGTGACAGGGGGCCTTGCAGTCCCCATAATGGTTGGCTACCAAAGCCTCCAGTTTGGCGCGCCGGGTCTCTTTTACCCTCTCCGTATCCGTAAAGATGCGAAGTCCTTCTTGGGCTGGGGTGACGCAGGCCCTTTTTAAACCTTCCCCCTCGATCTCTACCACGCAAAGGCCACAAGGAGCAGGGGGTTCCGGGGCCCCCGGCAAGAAACAAAGGGTGGGAATATAGAATCCAGCCGCTTTTAACACCTCTAACAGGGTCTGTCCCGGTTTAGCCGTTACTTTTTGCCCGTTTATCCATAGGTCCATAGCGCCTCCCCCGCCCTAGAAGGTAGAGTTAAGGAGACCTCTTAGATTCGCCCTGGGTCTTCTTAAAGATCCCAAATTTGGGAGATCTAAAGCTCAAGCCAAGATTCAGAGAAAATAGTTTTTCCTAAAAGAACCCGGGCCGTTTTATATATTTCTAATTCTTTAGGCGAAAGGGTCTTAGGATCAGGCTCATCTCCGTCCATAATGTCGTGGACCAGTTTGACCCAGTCCGGATGCTTTCCTTTAGCAATTTCTACTAGCTCTTTGTCGTAAACATTCAAAATGGCGGAATAGATGTTGTATTTCATGAGCATCATGAGGTAGACCCGGTCCAGATACGGCCTCAAATGGGTGGCTACCCCATTGGAAACGTTAGAAAGACCCACAGTGCTTTTAGCTCCCGGAGCAATATCTTGGAGCATGGACAAAAATTCCAAGCCGGCCAGCAATTGATCCGCTCCCAAGGTGATGGGAGTGGCGATAGGGTCCACCCAGATCTTTTCGTTAGGGATACCGGCTTCGTTGAGTTTCATAAGGAGATCCACCGCCATAGCCGCCCGTTCATTGGCGTCCCGAGGCATGCCCTCGGGTCCCCAGAGAAGGGCTACTACGTCACAACCCAGTTCCGCCGCCACTGGAATGAGCTTTTCCATTCGCTCCGGTTGGGCCGAGATAGAATTCATGAGACAACGGGCCGGGGCTTTAGAGGCTTTAAGTCCCGCTACCATGGCCTCCGGATTGGTAGTGTCTAAAGAAATAGGGACCTCCACGGTCTCTTCCACTACCTTTACGATCCAAGAAGCCAGCTCCGGACCGTCTTTTTTGGCTGGCCCGATATTGAGATCCAAATAATCTGCCCCCAGTTCCGCCTCTTCCCGGGCCATCTTTTTGATGGGCTCCGGGTTCCTTTCTTTCATAGCCGGCCCTACGCTTTTAGACATAATGTTGATACTTTCCGCGATACAAACTACCTGCTGGCTCATGGCCTACCCTCCTTCAATAAGTATTTTTTAACCTTTGCAGGATCCTTTCCATAAGTCTGGCATATCCCTCGAGTCGGGGATACAATTGCTGGGCGGTCTCTTCCCTATAAGTATGCGAAGTAAGGTTTCGACTCCTAAGCATCTCCAGACAGCCTTCAGTTTCCCCCGGAGAAAGGAGCCCGGCTTTTAAAGCTTCCCGAGAGCAATTGGCCGGTGAAAAACACTCCACTATCTCTCTCTCCCGCAAGTAATCCTTTAAGGTCTTCCAGAAGATTTCAAAAGTATATTCAAAACGCTGAATAGAAGCATCCCGTATAACAACATATTCCTCACTTAAAGGATCTTTCCGGCGTTCAAGAATCTCTCGCAAACTTTCATAGGCTCTCCAGGCCAGTTTCCATCTCTCCTCAAAGCGACTCTTCTTCCTCAGAGCCACTTCTCTCCTTCTCTCTCGATCTTTCTCCGGAGTTTTTCCGGAAGCTCTTCCCAGGCGACTATATCCACCTCAAAGGGGAAAGTGCTCTCTTCCAGATACTCCGCAAGCCTCCTTATCACTCCTCCCTCTCCCTTCACCGCCAAATCAAAATCCGAAGCATATCCCGCGCCTCCCCAAAGACGAGAGCCAAAAAAATAGATTTCTTCCAATCCCTGCCCTTTCTTATCTATAAAATTTCGTATCAATTCCTGGAGTTTTTTGTTCCAGGGGTCTTCCCTCAAGCCGCCTTCTACTCCTTGAGAAAGGCGGGCAGACCGCTGGCCTCCCGTGGACCGATAATAATTTCCCAATCTGGAAGCTCGTCTTCAAGCTCGCCTTTGATTCCTGCCAGATAACCCGGGATAACCAGCTTTCGATGTTTCACCTTTTCGGCGATACCACTTTTCTTTACAAATTCGGCGATGGTGTCCGCTCCAAACTTGCCCGCCGCCCAGGCCGTAAGCACCGAAAGACCCTCGGTATCTTTGATAAGGAGCCAGGAAGGCACCCGGCTGCCCTCAACCTCGCCCGAAACGATAAAATAAGTGAGAGCGAAGTTGCAGGTCACCAGAACCGGGGAATTCTCATCTGGCCCGTTAATAGGATAGATCCCCTCTTCCACCACCAAAGGTTTCTGAGGATCGGTAAAGATGTTCATCCGTTCCACGAAGAGGGGAAAGAGCACCTCTCCTTTAAAATCGGAAAGCACCACCGCCCCGGCGTATTTAGGAATCAATACCGAAGCCAGGATGGCTTCGCTCAAAAAATCCTGGGTGTAACGATAAGGAAAGGTAATGCTGGGGAAACCGAACGGCTTAAAACGCTTCTTGATGGCCGCCCGCCTTAAAATTACTTGGTCTTCATAAAGTTCCCGCACGCTCTGGGCCCCGGTGTCTAGTACCAGATCCTTTAATCCCATCTTGAGCAGTTCTTCGGAGATGCGGGCCGTTTCCGCCAGGTTTTCGCCCTTAACGGCCAGAGCGGCCTTTTTCTCTTTGGCTAACTCTCCCAAGGCTTGGTAATTATCTAGAGTGGCCGCGTAGAGCAAAGGACGGTGTTCCCCGCAGACCTCACAGGCCTGGGCTAGGGCTTCTTGATCCGAACTCATTAAAACCAGAACCGCTGCCGGAACCTCCTCCCGGATCTTTTTAACCAAACCCACAAAAGCCTCTTTCCCAGTCCCGGTATCTTCTACCGCTATCATATCAGCCCTGAGCTCTACCCCTACCCTCTCCCATTGAAACTTCTGAAAGGCCGAAAGTCGGCGATCTACCTCTTCCGGTGCCATATCCGTGGCCACCCTTACCCCTATGGCCGTGGGATTTTCAAAACGTTTCTCATGCCGGAAAAGGACGGTTTCGCCTCCCAGCTTGACCTGGTGTTCCCCAGAACCCAAGACCACCGTCCGGATGGGAGGAGCAGAGGCCTCGGCTATCTCTTCTTTTACCGCCGGATCTACGTGAGGACATTGGTCTATCTCAGCTTGTCCCGCCGCCACCTTCATGGCGAAGGCCAGGCAGGTGGGAAAGCCGCAATCCCCACAATTGGTCTTAGGAAGTTTTTGCATTATTTGGATACCAGTAAGTCCCATCGCTTTCCTCCCTTACATCAGAGGTTCCATCTCTAAGACCGGATGTTTTACTTTCTCTAGCCACTCCTTAACTTCTTGTTCGGTATTGGCTACGGTTTCGTCCGCAATCTTATCAATTAGATCCGGAATGCCCAACTCTTCCGCCCGTTTTTGAAGTTTTTCCTTCAGCTCTTCCTTGAGCATCTTAGGCATCCAGACCACCCGCTTAAGCCCGCCTTCAGCGATAAGAAACTTGCGGGAGGTAATGTAGTGTTTAGAGACCCCCATAAATCCCGGGGTAACCTGCCCTCCGCCTACCATACCAGCCATGGTGGAAAACTTCATTCCAGAAGGGGTCATGCCCAGATAGTCCCGGTTAACGATCATGATACCGCTTATAGAGGGCAGAACCGCTGCGATGCACTCGAAACATCCGCAGGCCGTCATGGGATCCACCATGATGCTATAAAGGCTTACCCGTTCCACCTTGCCCCGGGAGGCCTGTTTGACAAATTCGTTGATTCCGGTGAACTGCCCCAAGCGGTCGTCTAAAAGATCTCCCTTCTCGATGGGTTGGTTGGGCCCAGTGGGGTTGATCTCGTAGCAGGCCTTACCGTCCAGCCAGTTATAAGCCCCACACATACCGATCCGTTCCGGAGTAATGACGCATACGTGGCTAGGGGCAAAGCTTTGGCACAAGGTGCAGGAATAATAGACCTCCACGCTTTCGTCGGTCATACCGGCAATCCGAGCATCTCGACGGGCGTAAACTTCTTTAGCAAGCTCCAGAATCTCTTTGACTTTTTCTTCCTCGGTATAGATGGTGACTTGGCATTTATCCACAATGGCCCCAAACTCTTGGCGCATCTTAGCGTAGAGGATCTGCCCAATGTGACGGAAAAGAAAGCCCTTTTCCACCGCGGCCTTGCTTATCCGGAGCCACATAATATTCCGCTGTCCTACGTGCATGATCCCTTGGGCGTAGTTGATTAGGTGGTGGAACTGGCGTTCCAGGATGGCCTCAAAGTCTTCCTGCATGTTGGCTCCAGCCACCTCTACTACCACCGCAAAGGGAAGCCGGTAGGGAGGACCTTTAAGACCTAGCTTTTCCACCTCGTTTATTTCAGGTCCGATCACCTCGATTTTCCCATCTTCCAGTTCTTCCAAAGATTTAGAGAGCAAGAGTTCCACCGCCGGGGTTCGGCCACCGCCACATTCCAGATAAAGATCATCCTTTCGGACCCGCTCGCCTTCAAAGGCCGGGGCGTAAGCTACCGGAATATCAAGTTTTACCGTGGTGACCTTGAGGCCCCGGACCTCAATGGCCCGATCCACAATTTCATCGTGCGGCACGTTGGAAACCACGTGCTCGTAAGTACATATTCCGTAAGGCTTGATCTCGGGTTCCTTCCAATCGGAGATCACCGGGAAGCCCCAGTTAATAGCCCCAGCTCCGTTGGCGTACCACTCATCCGAGATGGGGCCAAAGGTAATGGCAAAGGCAAAGGTCCGGTCTTTGTTGTAAAGGAGGTTCCCCATGTAGTCCCCAGGTT
>JALWWR010000214.1 GCA_026993045.1 Thermodesulfatator sp. | reverse complement strand
GCCCTAAGCTTTCCACAATCACCGTCAACATGGTATACATGGCCCCCTTAGAACGAAGCAGATTTTTGATCTCCCCTTGGGTGACGTACACCGGCTTTCCCTGGGCGCTTTCTTCCTCGTCAGCCAGGATAAAGGCCAGCTCTCCCCGAACCTCCCGGAACCTCTCCGGCCATTTTTCCGGCTGGAAGATCCCCTGAGGGGTCACCAGGCCCGAAAGAAAGAGTTCGGCCAAAAGGGCGATCGCCCCTGAACCGCAAATCCCTTTGGGCTTTCCGTCTCCGATTACCTGAAGCTTTATACTACGGTCCTGGATTTTAACTCCAGAGATGGCTCCTTCCTGGGCTTGCATACCGCAAGCCAGCACCCCTCCCTCCAGAGCCGGCCCCGCCGCCCCGGCGCAGGCCAAAAGAAATTCCCGGTGGCCTAAGACGATCTCAGCGTTGGTGCCCACGTCCACAAAGAGACCCAAGGCCTCCTTTCGATGAAGCCCCACGTAAAGCAGCCCTGCAATGAGATCTCCGCCAAAATAGCTCCCTCCAGAAGGGAAAACGAAGACCAGGGCCTCTTCGGCCCCGGGAAGGTCGGCCTCCTGGGCCCTCATAGGGTCGATCCAACTGGCCGCCGTAATATAAGGCTCCCGGTAAAGCCAGCGGGTGGGCAGCCCCAAAAAGAAATGGGTCATGGTGGTGTTGCCGCAGAAGGCATAATAATAGATCCGGGAAAAGTTCTCCGGCTCCACCAAGGCCTGGATCTCCTTTTTAAGTCCCGCTAGAGTCTGAGCGCGAAGTTCCGCCAGCCCTTCGGGCTTTTCGGCCCGGTGGAGACGGGTCAGGATATCTTCGCCGTAGGCGATCTGGGGGTTCTTAAAAGTGGTCTCCCGCAGCAGCTTCCGAGCTCGCAGATCAACCAGATAGAGCACCACCCCGGTGCTCCCCAGATCTATACCTATCCCATAAACCGGCTCGGTCTTCGGGGTCGAAAAGAGTTCCAACACCCGCCAGTCCCTTTCGGTCTTCCCGAGGACCACCTCCACCTCGAACTGGGCCTCGCGGAGAAGAAAGGGGAGCTTCCGCAACACCGAAAGGGGAATAAAAAGAGGGCTATACCCTTTGGCCCTAAGGGCCTCTCTTAATCGTCGTTCATCCGCCCGCTGATCCTGAAGGGTGGGGGAGGGGAGTTTTAAGGTCTCTAAGGCTACGGCCCCGCTCATACATCCACCACACACTGGGCCACCCAGTGATCATTGACCTTTTCCACCTTAGCTAGGGTGAAGGTGGCCCCCTTAACTTCTTCCCCTAAAAGATGTCGCTCCGGATCAAGTTTTTCCCCTAAGGCCGTGGCCGAAAGAGTGCCCTCTTTGATCCGGACTTCAAAATCGCAAAACACCAAATGTTCCAAGGCCGAGACCGTAAGGAGCTTGTTGAGCCAGGCCACAAAAAGTTCGTCTAGAAGCTCAGCCGAGACCTCCAGGTCCACCTTTTCTTTAGGTCGCACCTCCTCGAAGTTTTCCACTATCAAGGAAAACAAGGCCTTGGCCCCGTTGGCGAAGGCCTCTTCCAGGCTGCGACCATAACCTCTTACCCCTATGTCGGCTCCATGCTCAAAGGTCTCAAAGGCGGTGTAAGGCATAAGAGGAACACCCCTGAAGATTTATGTATGGAATATAAGGCCAAAAGAGATCAAAAGGAAGGCCCTCAAACCGGGTTCTTTTAGGACAGACCAGGAATTGAGAGCCTTTTAGAAAGATCATCAGGGCCCCGGTCTCAGCGGTGCTATAGAAGGGACGCCCAGCCTTTTTAAGGAGGTCTTTTATCCTGGGGTGGGGATGAAACCGGCCGCGGGCCGAGGCCACCGCCACTTTAAAACGCAAGATCTCCCAGGCCGGAGGCCAGTAACCGGTCTTGGAGCCGTGGTGGGGCAGGATAAAGACCTCAGAGGGAAAAAGAAGACCTTTGGCCTGAGCTCTGGCCAACCGAAGGGCGTCTGCATCCCCTGGAAAAAAGACCGTAAGCCCTTGATATTCTAAAAAGGCCATCAAGCTTTCCCGGTTAAGATTTTCGGGATAAGCCCGCCCAGGCTCCAGGAAAAGTGAAGCCGGCTCTAGAGACAGGGCTTTGGGAGCAGTAACAGTCTGTGGCTCAAGCTCAAACTCTAACTTGGCCCAATCTTTGGCTTTAAAAGCCCCCGAGAGGAGCTTCTTTACCGGAAAGGCCCTAAAAAGAGCCGGAAGGCCTCCGGTGTGGTCCAGATCGGGATGGGAAAGGACCACCAGGTCCAGCTCTCTTATTCCCATCCTGCGCAAGGTCGGAACCAAAAGGATTTTCCCTAGGTCGGCCTTTCCATATCGCGCCCCGGCGTCAAAAAGGAGATTTCGGTCTCCGGGAAGATGGACCAAGATGGCGTTCCCCTTGCCCACGTCGAAGACTAGAACGTAAAAGAACCGGAAGCGGGCTATAAGGCCTAAAGCCAGAAAGAAAAGCGCCAGAACTAAGAGGAGCCCTCCGGCCTTTGATCTTTTTTGATAAAAGAAAAGGAGAGAAAGGGCCGCCGAGATCAGAAAAAGGATAAAAAGCCCCACCGGAAAAGGGGGATAGAGCTTGAGTTCGGGAAAGGGCAGGGCTAGAGAGTATTGAAGAAGGGTCCCTAAGGCCTCAGCCAGCCTCCTTGCCCCTTCGGGATTGCGAAAACCAGAAGGGCGCTTAAAAGTTCGCCAGGAATGAGGACCAGGCACCAGAGCGGGGCCAGAAGGAGGGTGTTTAGAGGGGAAAAGAGCGGGGCCTCACCAAAGGTATAAAGGAGGAAGGGGAGGGTGGCCAAGGAGGCCCCGGTGGAAAGCGCCAGGCCCCGGAGGGGATATTCCAGGATCCGGGGAAGGGCGGGGGACCATCTCTGATAAGCCTCATGGGCCAAAAGAATCCCTATAAGGGCAGCCACCGAAAGCTTAAAGGAAAGGCTTAAGGCGCTAGCAGGGGAGAGAAGAAGGATCAAAACGACCGCCCCGGCCAAAAGATCCCAGGTGGAGGTGGAAAGAAAGAGGCTTCGGGCCAAGGTGTAAAGGGCCAGCATGATCCAGGCCCTTTCAGCCGAAGGACTGGGACCGGAGATCAAGGCGTAAAACCCGGCTCCTGCCAGCCCCCACCAGGAGGCCAGGACCTGGACCGGAAACCAGGTCCTAAAGGGAATCCAGGAAAGGATCCCGCGGCCTGCCCCATAGGC
>JALWWR010000213.1 GCA_026993045.1 Thermodesulfatator sp. | reverse complement strand
GCCCTGCTGCGGGATCCCGGTCTCTTTGGAGGCCTCCACCAAGGCTTGGGCGCAGGCCGTTAGCCGGTCTGGATCCCGCAGCAGGGCCGCTCCAGCCCCGCGGCTTACAATCTTGCGCGCCGGACAACCCAAATTGAGATTTAGCCCTTCTGGCGCAAGCCTTTTTCCGATTAGGACCGCGGCCTGGTAAATCCGGTCTGGATCGGAACCAAAGAGCTGGACTACCCAAGGTCTTTCTTCCGTGGTGACTCGGAGCAGGGGGCTTTCAAGTCCTCGGCGGCAGACCTGCTCCGCGCTTACCAGTTCGCTCCAAGTCCAGTGGGCCCCTAGCCTTTTGACCAACCGTCTAAAGGGGGAATGGGTGTAGCCCGCCATCGGGGCCAGCATGACCTCTCCCCCTCGAAAGGGGCCGGAAATTTGAGACATAGAGACTAACGGACGGTTATCTTGAGGAACCGTTTTTTGCCCAACCGGAAATAATACTCTCCAGGTTTAAAAAGAAAGTTTTCTTCCTTTACGGTCGGGCCTTCCAGGAGTTTGAGGGCCCCTTGTTGCAGGAGGCGTTTGGCCTCCGAGGTGCTTTTGGTGAAGCCATTTTCCTTTAAGAGCCCCGGGAGCCAGTGTTCCCCAGGGGGAAGTTCAATTTCGGGGAGGTCTTTAGGGATCTCTTTGCGGGCAAAGACCCGTTCGAATTCTTCAGCCGCCTCCTGGGCCGCGGTCTCGGAGTGAAACTGGGAGACCAGGAGCATGGCCAAGCGTTTTTTGACCTCCTTGGGGTGTTCTTGTCCCTCAGAGACCGCCCGCCGGAGGGCCTCGATCTCAGAGAGAGGAAGGTCAGTGAGAAGCTCATAATAGCGCCACATGAGATCGTCGGAAATGGACATGATTTTTCCAAACATTTCTTGCGGGGGTTCCATAATACCCACATAGTTTCCTAAGCTCTTGCTCATCTTTTGGACCCCGTCCAGGCCTTCTAAGATGGGAACGGTGATGATGACTTGAGGTTCCTGACCGTATTCCCGCTGGATCTCGCGGCCTACCAGGAGGTTGAAGAGTTGATCCGTGCCCCCGAGTTCTACATCGGCCTCAAGGGCAACGGAATCGTAGGCCTGGATTAAGGGATAGATGATCTCGTGGATATAGATGGGGCGCTGGGACTCGAAGCGTTTCTTGAAATCCTCCCGTTCTAGCATGCGGGCCACGGTGTATTTAGCGCAAAGCCGGATGAAATCTTCGGCGGTCATCCGGCTCATCCACTGGCTATTAAAGACCACCTTGGTCTTTTGGGGATCTAAGATCTTGAAGACCTGTTCGGCGTAGGTGCGAGCGTTTTCTTGGACCTGTTCTTTGGTAAGGGGAGGGCGGGTTTCGGAGCGCCCGGAAGGGTCTCCAATCATGGCCGTAAAGTCCCCGATGAGGAAATAGACCTCATGGCCTAAGTCTTGGAAATGGCGCATCTTGCGCAAGAGCACCGTGTGGCCCAGGTGGAGATCTGGAGCGGTGGGATCAAAACCGGCCTTGATTTTTAAAGGTCTTCCAGTTTGATAAGAACGCTTGAGCTTGGCCAGGAGCTCCTTTTCTTCCACAATATCCACGGTGCCGCGTTTGAGGTATTCTAAGGCCTCTTCCGGGGTCCAATCCTTCATCAAGACCTCCCTCTCTTAAAAATCGCGGCCATACCATAACTCTCTCTAAAGGGGGATTCAAGTCAGCAAATACGGGGGAGAGGTTCCCCGGTAAGAACGGGCAGGACTCTTTCCCCGCCCAAGAGGGTGTGGAGGATCACCAGAGGTCGAGAGCGGAGGGGCGTTACTTTTCCGATGATCCGGGCCTCTTTTCCTAGGGGATGGGCCTTGAGGGTCTCTAGGGCCTCCGGTCCTCGGCCTTTGGCTACTATGGCCACCAGACGCCCCTCGCAGGCTAGATAAAGGGGATCTAGTCCCAGGATTTCGCAGCCCCCTTTTACTTCTGGCCGAAGGGGGAGGGCCTCTTCCTCAATCACCATTTGGACTTGGGCCTCTTGGGCTAGTTCGTTTAAGGTGGTGGCGAGCCCCCCACGGGTGGGGTCTCGTAGGGCGTGGAGATCCGGGCCCAGGGTCTCGATAAGGGCCTCTACCAGAGGCCAGACCGCGGCCGAATCACTCTTAAGGCCCTTTAAGGGCAGGCCTTCTCGAGCCGCCAGGATGGCCAACCCGTGATCCCCCACCGGCCCCGAAACTAGGATCTCGTCTCCGGGAAGGATTCGCTGGGGATGGGGAGGGGGCTTGAGGACCGTTTCCCCCAGGCCAGTGGTGGTAACGTAGACTTTATCCCCCTTCCCCTTGGGGACTACTTTGGTGTCCCCACACACAATCCTTACCCCTATCTCTTGGGCCGCTTGGGCCATGGAACCTACGATGCGGTGCAGGTCTTCCAGGGGAAAGCCTTCTTCTAGAATGAAACTGGCGGCCAGCCACCGGGGTCGGGCCCCCACCATAGCCAGATCGTTGGCTGTGCCATGGACTGCAAGGGAGCCCAGGTCTCCTCCGGGAAAGAATATGGGATCCACCACGAAGCTATCGGTGGTGAAGGCCAGGTCCTCCCCGATCAGGGCTGCGTCTAAGAAAGGCTTTTCTGAAGAGCCAAAGGCCTCGAAAAAGACCTCTCTTAAAAGTTGGTGAGTGGCTCGGCCGCCGCTGCCGTGGTCTAAGAGGACCAGGGTTTTATTTCCAGAGGCCATCGATTACCGCTCCGCAAGAGGGGCAGCGTCCTTCCGGAGTGATTTCGTTTTTTAGGATCCGAAAGCCGTAACGTTCTATCAGCAATTCGCCGCAAGACCAGCAATAGGTGCTTTCGCCCTTTTCCCCTGGGACATTACCGGTATAGACGTATTTGAGGCCTTCTTCCCGTCCTATATAGTAGGCCTTTTGGAGGGTCTCCACCGGGGTTGGTGGGCGGGTAAGGAGCTTATAAGTGGGATAGAAGCGGGTCACATGCCAAGGAGTTTCGGGGCCCAACTCCTCCCGAATGAAACGGGCTATATCCCTAAGCTCCTCCGGGTCGTCATTTTCTCCTGGGATAATAAGGGTGGTCACCTCCAACCATACCCCCTGCCGTTTAAGGATTTTGAGGTTTTCCAGCACCGGTTTTAGACGGGCCTTACAATGTTTGCGATAGAACTCCTCCCGAAAGGCCTTAAGGTCGATGTTGGCAGCGTGCAGATGGGGATAGATGGTCTCTAGAGCCTCGGGGGTCATATAGCCGTTAGAGACAAAGACGTTTTTTAGCCCCTGCTCCGAGGCCAACCGGGCGCAGTCATAAGCGAACTCGAAATAGATGGTGGGTTCGGTGTAGGTATAGGAGATGGAGCGGCAGCCGGCTTTTTGGGCTTCAGCTACTATTTCTTCTGGAGAAAACCTCTCGCCGGTAACGTAACCGTAATGGCGTGGAAAGTGTGAGATCTCGTAATTTTGACAGAAATCGCAACGGAAATTACAGCCCACGGTGGCGATGGAGTAGCTCAAAGTCCCAGGCAGAAAGTGGAAGAGAGGTTTTTTTTCGATAGGATCTACGTGATGGGCGATTACCTGCCCGTAGACCAGACTATAAAGGACCCCTTCTTCATTCTTCCGTACCCCGCAAAGCCCGGTCTTCCCCGGAGGGATGCGGCATCGATGGGAGCAGAGGTTACACTTTACTTCCTGGTGAGAAAGCTTTTCATAAAGCAGGGCCTCTCGCATGCTAGCCTCCTTTTTTCTAAAATAGGCCTCGTAAGCCGGAGGTGCAAGTCTTGGGGGCTGGCTGGGATATTTGATTATGATATAAGTTTTAGAGACGAGCCTTTGCAAAGGAGGTGCCTCTAATGGCGGACTGTATCTTTTGCAAAATCGTGAAAGGGGAGATCCCTTCTAAAAAGGTTTACGAGGACGATCGGGTTTACGCCTTTCACGACATTAACCCTGTGGCCCCTACCCATATCCTGATTGTGCCCAAGAAACATCTGGCTGGGATTCACGAGATGGAAGAAGAAGACCGGGAGTTGGTAGGCCATCTTTTATGGGTAGCCCGCAAGATTGCCGAAGATTTGGGGTTTTCCCCCAACCAGGATCCCACCCGAGGCTACCGGTTGGTGGTTAACTCTGGCTCTCAGGCCGGCCAAACCGTCTTTCATCTCCACTTCCATCTCCTTGGAGGGCGGGAGATGAGTTGGCCCCCGGGCTAGGGCCCTCATAGGGTTCCAGATGAACCACCACGTCTATCACCCAAGGGTGACGGGCTAAGAGCCGGCGTTTGACCTTTTCCGAGATGGCGTGTCCCTCTCAGACCGTAAGGTAAGGGTCTACCTGGATGTGAAGGTCCACCAAGGTATGATCGCCGTGTTTGCGGGCCCGGACGTGATGGGCATCTCTTACTCCCGGGACCTTTAAGACTTCGGTCTTGATCTTTTGGGCCTCTTCCAGATCCACCCGATCGCAAAGTTCGTGGATACCGGGATGAAGGATCTCCCAGGAGGCCTTAAGGATAAAAAAGGCTACCACTAAAGAGCCTAAAGGGTCGGCAAAGGCTAGGGAGGGAGAGACCGAGGAAAGCCCGGCCCCTAAAAAGGCCGGAAGGGAACTCCAGACGTCGGAACGGTGGTGGTAGGCGTTGGCGATTACCGCCGGCGAGCGTTCCCGTTGCCCTAAATGGAGGGTGACCCGGAAAAGGACCTCTTTGGAAATCATAGAGGCTAAAGGGGCTAGGACTACCCAGGCCTTTACCGTGGGAAGAAGGGTTTTAGCAGAGAGGGAAGTCACGGCCTTAATCCCCAAACCCAGGGCCGTGAGGGCCATGAAGAGCCCGATGATCAAGGCCACCAGGGTTTCGATCCGGCGGTGGCCGTAAGGATGTTCGGGGTCTGGGGGATGGCTGGCGTACTTGAGGCCGAAAAGGGTCAAAAAATCCGTAATGAGGTCGGTGAAACTGTGAAGACCATCGGCCAAGACCGCCTGGCTGCCTCCCCACCAGCCTAAGAGGACCTTGCCAGCTGAAAGACCCAAGTTCAAGAAGAGACCAGCCAGGGTGACGCGATAAAGGGTCTTTTTCATAAAGCCAGGAGTTGGAGTTCTGGACCGTAGACTCCCAGGTCGTCTTCGGCTATGCAAACCACCCCCAGGAGGGGCCATTGGCGGGCCAGAGAGAGGACCTTAGGGAGCGAACGTTTTCCCTTTACCAGATTGCCCAAGGCCGTGGCGGCGGCGTCAGCCAAAGCCGTATCTTTAGCTACCACGCAAACCGCCTGGGCTTTCCCGAGACTTAGACTATGTCCCAGTTTTCCGGAAGAAGTACAGACCCCACAGGGCATGAGATGTTCCGGGATCTTAAGGGCCAGGCGTCCGGAAAGGGGGGAGTCTCCGGCGTAAAGGGCCACTCGGGCCGGCCTTTTTAAAGCCAGGAAGACATCTCCCCCGTTTTCAATGGCTATCTGGGAAGACCATCCCTGGGCCAGAATCTCCCGTCCCACGGCCTCGGCCAGGGCCCCAGCCACCGCGGCCATAGGCCCCACCCCGCAGCGCTTGGCTGCCGCCAACATCTGACGGGCTAGGGAAGGAGCCTGGGGATCTAAGGGGAGGGGTTTTAAGGCCGTAAGAAATTCGGGGTGCCTTTGAATATACTCTTCCAGGACGTTCCGGTTTTTACGGACAAGCTCCAGGGTCTCTAGGGTGAGATCTCTTTCGGCCAAGACCGCTAAATCCGTCTCTTTGTAAGTGATTCGAAAGAGGACCAGGCCGTCTTGAGCCTTGGTCAAAACCCGATAATGCCGGATCTCTCCGGTCTCTACCGCCATTGGAGGACTTCTCGGTAATAGTCTCCCCCAGAGGGAGGATTTATGACCACCGCAGGGAAGGCCTCCACTTCTAATTCCCAGAGGGCTTCGGGGCCCAGCCCCGGAAAGGCCACCACCCGGGCTGCCTTCACCCTTTGGGCCAGATACGCCCCAGCCCCCCCGAAAGTGGCTAGATATACCGCCTGGTGGCGCCTTAAGGCTTCCACTACCGGGAGACTGCGAAGCCCTTTGCCTATGGTAGCGGCCAAGCCCTGTTCTAAGAGGATGGGGGTGTAGGCGTCCATCCGGTAAGAAGTGGTAGGACCAGCGGCCCCGATCACCTTTCCCGGAGGGGCTGGTGTGGGTCCTACGTAGTAAAGGGCCTGATTTTGGAGGCTAACTGGCAAGGGTTGGCCGGCCTTGAGCCTTTCCACCAGGCGGCGGTGGGTGGCGTCTCGGGCCGCAAGCAAGGTCCCAAAAATAAGGACCTCTTCTCCGGGCCTTAAATCTTTAAAGACTTGGCGGTCTTTTAAAGGAAAGTGGAGTTCTACAGGCATCCCAGCCTTGATTATACTCGCAAACTTTGATATCCAAAAATAAGATCTTTTCAGCCCCTAAAGGCCGCTTTCAAACGAGACTTTCCAGAAGATCTCAGGTAAAATAAAAATATGCGTTATATTAGCACTCGGGGAGGTATCTCCCCTATAACCTTTAAAGAGACGGTCCTAGAGGGTCTGGCCCCGGATGGGGGGCTGATCTTGCCGGAAGACCTCCCGAGACTTTCTTCGGAAGAGGTGGCCTCTCTAAAGGGGCTTCCCTATCCTGATTTGGCCTTAGAGGTCTTTCGGCGTTTCATAGACGACTTGCCCCTTGAAGATCTAAAAGGGTTGGTTGAGAAGGCCTACGCCTCTTTTACCCATCCCGAGGTCACCCCGGTGGTGAAAAAAGGGCCTCTGTGGATCTTGGAGCTTTTTCATGGGCCTACTTTGGCCTTTAAAGATGTGGCCCTTCAGTTCTTGGGACACCTCTTTGAGTACCTCCTCCTTGAGCGCGGGGAAAAGATGAACATCTTGGGGGCCACCTCTGGGGACACGGGCTCGGCGGCCATTTACGGGGTGCGAGGGAAGAAAAACTTGGCCATCTTTATCCTCCACCCCCATGGCCGGGTCTCCCCTATTCAGGCCTTGCAAATGACCACCGTTACCGATCCCAATGTCTTTAATATCGCCATTGAGGGCACCTTTGACGATTGCCAGGCCATCGTCAAACAACTCTTTTCCGACCTAGAATTTAAGAAACGCTACCGTCTGGGAGCGGTGAACTCTATCAACTGGGCCCGGGTCTTGGCTCAGGTGGTCTATTATCTTTACGCCTATTTCCGGGTTCAAGAGGCTGAGGGAGTCTCGGAAGTGAGGTTTTCAGTGCCTACGGGAAATTTTGGAGACATCTTTGCTGGTTATCTTGCTAAACGTCTCCTTCCCGAAGGGATCGAACGGCTGGTCTTAGCCACCAACGAAAATGATATCCTGACCCGTTTTGTCAACCAGGGGGACTATTCGGTGCGGGAGGTGGTGCCCACCATTAGTCCTTCCATGGATATCCAGATCGCCTCCAATTTTGAGCGGTATCTTTATTATCTTTGGGACGAGGACCCGGAACGGGTGCGCCAAGCTATGGAACAATTTTCTAAAACGGGCCGCCTCCTTTTTAGCCCTCAAGAAAGGGCTCGGGTACAGAGAGACTTTCTTTCCCTCTCAGTGACCCAAGAGGAGACCCTGGCCACCATTAGGAGGTTTTATGAGGAAACGGGCTATATCCTAGATCCTCACACTGCGGTAGGAGTATGCGCCGGACTACATTTCAAAGATCACCTTCCCATAATCTGTCTAGCCACGGCCCATCCCGCCAAGTTCCCCGAGGCTGTGCGCCGGGCCCTAGGGTTTGAGCCCCCGGTTCCTGAACCCTTGCAGGGTTTGGCGGAAAAGCCCAAAAAAGTGGTAATCCTTCCGGCCGATCCCCAAGCCGTGCGCCAGTTTATAGAAGAAAACGCTATATAGTCGCGGTTTGAAGGTCTTTGGCAAGAAGTCTTTTGAAAATTTAAGGGATGCCGTCTTCTAGGTAAACTTTATGGAGAGGGATCTTAAGTTGGGGCTTTCTAGACTGGGAAGCCGAGCCTTTGCGAGGTTTCAACGCCGTCCTATCCCGGCGGTCTTGGCCTTCTGGACGGTCTTGTTGGCCTTTTTTCTGGTTTTGATCTCGTGGGATCAGAAACGTCAAGTGGAGACCTTGGCTTTAAAGGAGGCTCAGAGCGCCTTTGAAAAGGATGTGCTCTATCGGAAATGGGGGGCTAAACAGGGCGGGGTTTACGTCCCTATTACTCCCGAGACCCCGCCTAATCCCTATCTTAAAGTGAAGGATCGGGACGTGGTCACCACCAAGGGCCAGCGCCTAACCTTAATGAATCCGGCTTACATGGTGAGACAGGTTTACGCCCTAGCGCAACAGTATGGCAATCGGGTCCAGGGGCATCTTACCAGTTTGAGGCCCATCAATCCCATAAATGCCCCTGATTCTTGGGAAAGAAAAGTTTTGCAACTTTTTGAAAAAGGGGTCCAAGAGTACTGGGAGATCCTGCGAGACTCTAATGGAGACAAAGTCTTGCGGTTTATGCGCCCTTTCATTGTGGAAAAGCCTTGTCTTAAATGTCACGGATATCAGGGATATAAAGTGGGGGATATAAGGGGTGGAATCTCGATTACAGTCTCGCTGGGGCCTTATTACGCCTTACTTCGAAAACGTCTCTATCATATCGGGGGCGTCTTTTTAACTATTTGGGCCTTGGGGGTCCTCTTTTTGACCTACGCTATCCGTAAGATCCAGCGCTACCACCAAGAACAGGAGCGTCTTAAGGAAAGGATGGCCCACATGCAAAAATTGGAGGCTTTAGGGACCCTGGTGGGAGGAATTGCCCATGACTTCAACAACATCTTGACCGTGATCAACGGCCATTTGGAGATCCTTCTTTCAAAAATTCCTTCTAGCGATCCCCTTTATTCCCGCCTTCGGGCTATCAAGAAGGCCGGGGATACCGCCACCAACATTGTGAGTCAGTTGATGACCTTTGCCCGTTCCCATACGGTGCAAGAAGAAAGGTTAGATCTCAATCAGATAGTGGAAGGCCTTAAAGAGATGCTTGAGCATTTAGTGAGGGAAGACATAAAGGTGGAATACCGCCTGGCGCCCTCCTTGCCCAAGATCAAGATCTCCAAGGCCCGTCTGGAGCAGGTCATTCTCAATTTGGTGTCCAACGCTCAGGACGCTATTCGGGCCGCCCCAGGAAATCCTCGAAAGATCTTGATCGAGACCGGCACCAGGGTTTTCGGTCCGAAAGTTGTTTCCAAACATCCCGAAGTAAAACCTGGGACGGCGGTCTTTCTGGCGGTCTCGGACACCGGGGTGGGAATGGACCAGAAGACCCTGGAGCGCATCTTCGATCCCTTTTTTACTACTAAAGAACTGGGGCGGGGTACGGGCTTGGGTCTGGCTACCGTTTACGGGGTGGTGACCCAAAGCGGGGGTTGGGTGGAGGTGGAGTCTGAGCCTGGCCGGGGTACCCGATTTGAAATCTATTGGCCAGCCACCGCAGAAGAGGAGGAGGCCTCTTTGGGGCCGGAAGAGCCCCCGGAAGAGACCCTTCGGCCCGGACAGGAAAGGATCCTTTTGGTGGAAGATGATCCAGACATAAGGGAGTTCACTTCTTCAGCCCTGGAGCTATTAGGCTATCAGGTCTATCAGGCCGCGGACGGTTTAGAGGCCTGGCAAAAAATCCAAGAGGGTTTAAAGGTCGATCTGATCATCTCGGACCTTATAATGCCTCAGATGGACGGAAAGGAGCTTTTAGAAAAGGTCAAGGAGATAGCCCCGGAGACCAAGTTTATTTTGATCTCGGGTTATACCAAGGATTATCTGGAGGGATATACCCTCCCGCCGGGAGTTACTTTTCTCCAGAAACCTTATTCGGTAAAGGCCTTGAGCCAGGAAATTCGCCTTCTTTTGGATCAAAAACCCTAATTGAGATTCCAGGGACCTAAAAGGGAAAATACACTTCCGTACTTGACAAAATTTTATATGTGGATTTACAATATCTGCAAAAGTTTTGAGGGAAGGTCATGAAGATTACGCAGGCCGAAGACTATGGGATAAGGTGTGTGCTTTATTTAGCCCGTTATCCTAAAAAGGTGATCCCGCGCTGGCGGATTGCTCGCTCCATGGATATTCCCGAACCCTTTTTGGCCAAAATCGCCCAGGACCTGGCCCGGGCCGGAATTATAGAGATCATCCGGGGCCGGAAGGGGGGGTATCGTCTCCGTATTCCCCCGGAAGAGCTTTCGGTCCTTCAGGTAATGGAGGCTATGAGTGGAGAATTGTTTTTGAGTCCCTGTGTGTTGGATCCCGAAAACTGTCGCCGCAGCCCTCTTTGTCCAGTGCATGATACGTGGGCGGAATTGCGGGATCTTATTCGAGAAAAGTTGGCTAATACCAAATTTTTAGAGTTGGTACAAAAGGAAAGCTGTCTAATTGACAGACGCCGCCGAAAAAGACAGACTGTAACTAAATAGACCTAAATTTTGAGCAAGGGAGGTGGTAAGATGAAAAAGAGTTTTTAGTTCATTTTTAGTCTAAAATTGGGTCTATCTTTAAATTAATTTTTAAAGGGAGGTGGAAAAATGGATGTCTTATGGGCTTCGAGATTGCAGTTTGCCGTGGCGGCTTTTTTTCATTTTCTATTCGTACCTCTAACCTTAGGGCTTTCTATCCTTACCGCTATTTATGAG
>JALWWR010000212.1 GCA_026993045.1 Thermodesulfatator sp. | reverse complement strand
CGTCCTCCGGTCGCATGTCAGAATTTACGAAGTTGGCAAAATAAGGGATACCGTAGCGTCGAGTCATCTCCCAAAGAGGTTCCAGGTTGGAGTTATCGTAGTCGAAGTCCTGGGTGACATTATAAGTGGGGATGGGGAAGGTAAAGATGCGCCCTTTGGCGTCTCCGGCAAGCATTAGCTCGCAAAAGGCCCGGTTGATAGCATCCATTTCCTCTTGAAATTCGGCATAGGTCTCAGAGATTTCTTTTCCTCCGATAAGGGCTGAAATATTCCGCAAGGTCTCCGGGCACTTAAGGTCAAAGGTGAGGTTGGTGAAAGGGGTCTGGAAGCCCACCCGGGTGGGGACGTTGACGTTGAAGATGAACTCCTGGAGGCATTGTTTGACCTCCTGGTAAGAGAGCCGGTCGTAGCGCACAAAAGGGGCCAGGAGGGTGTCAAAATTGGAGAAGGCCTGGGCCCCGGCGGCCTCACCCTGAAGGGTATAGAAAAAGTTTACGATCTGGCCCAGGGCGCTTCGAAAGTGTTTGGGAGGGGCAGACTCCACCTTGCCTGGCACCCCGCCGAAACCCCGCTTTAAGAGATCGTAGAGATCCCACCCCACGCAATAGGGGCCAAGGATCCCCAGGTCATGGACGTGGAAGTCCCCTTCGAAATGGGCCTCGCCCACCCGAGCCGGATAGAGTTTATTCAACCAGTAGCGGGCCACCACCGAGGAGGAGATATGGAAGTTAAGCCCCTGGAGACTGTAATTCATATTGGAGTTTTCCTGGACCCGCCAGTCCTCCCGACTGAGATACTCCTCGATCAGATTGACCCCATCTAAAATGGCCTGCCCCAGCTCCCGGGCCTCGCGCCGCTTTTCTCGGTAAAGGATGTAGGCCTTGGCCACCTCGGTAAAACCGAGTTCCATCAAGGTCTTTTCCACCAGATCCTGGATCTGCTCTACGTGGGGCACCCCCCCTTGCTTGAAATATTGCCGATAAAGCTTCACCGCCACCGCATCCGCTACTTTTTCCGCCTCCGCCTTCCCTCCTTGATTCACGGCTCGCATGGCCTTGAGCACGGCCCTAATAATGCGCCGACGATTGAAGGGCTGAAACTTTCCGTCTCGCTTTCGAACTAAAGGCTCCATGGCCCCCTCCTCGTCTTGGATCTTTTGAGCATTATATCCACAGAATAGTGGGTGTCAATGGGGAGAATAATACAATATCTTGTAGACTTAGATACCCTTTGGGATCTTCTTGAAAACCTTTAAAAAATATAAGAGACGGGGGCCCGATAGGCCCCCGTCAAGGATCTCATAAAAAGAAGGGTCTTAACCCTGTTTTGAGAGTTTTCGTAAGGCGAGCTTGAGAAGACCCCGACGGGTGCGGGCTTTGACTTCCACTTCTTCCCAAGTGCGCTTGCGTGGAGCAAACCGCTTAAAGAGGAGCTCTAAATTCTTTTCTTTCCCCATAAAATATACGTTGGGACCGATTTTTACTAGATCAGATTCCAGGCGTCGGGCCCGGCCGCTTCGAACTAATTGGGCAACTTCAGAGTGGGGATCGTTGAGATCGCCAAAAATACGGGCATCTGCAATGCAGGTCTTGACACAGGCCGGCATCTCTCCGTGGACCAGACGTTCATAGCAGAAGGTACATTTGTCAGCCTTGGGTTCGTCTAGGGTGTCGTTGAGGTATCGGGCTTTATAAGGGCAGGCCTCCACACAATTTCCGCAACCAATACACCGCTCTTTATCAATAAGGACCGCTCCGGTGAAGGGTTCCTTATAAGTGGCCCGTACGGCCATTTTTACGGTTTTTCCGCATTTACATTTTCCTGAAAGACAATCAAAGCAGGTAAAGACCTTCTCTTCCGGATCCACCGGACAGACTTTTATGCAGACCGGATCCTCACAGTGATTGCAAAGCCCCGGATAGAAGGTGAAGGCCAGGCCCTGGCTGGTTTGGGCCGGCCCTATACGTAAGACCCAGTTACGGCGATAGTCGCCCCCTTCGGCTGAAACCGTCTCTAGCCATTTATCGTAATCGTCTATGAAGCTATAACCGTTATAATCGGGATTTACTGGGATCTGCCATTCCGCCCGGCAGGCCACAGCACAGGCGTGACAACCCACACAGCGATCAAGATCTATAACCATTGCCCATCTATGTTGCATGGCTTACCTCCTTGCAGAATTTAGCAACCTTCTAACACCCGCTTGCGGCGGTGAACCTTTTTGCGGCCCTTGGCCTTGGCCGCTCCCGCCAAAGAGGCGGCTTCCTTAGAACTCATCTTGAACCGGGGTATTTCCGGAGGCACGGGGCGCAGCTCCGGGATATCCAAGACCCGATCTCCTTTCACAATTCGCACGAAGCTGGTGCGGTGGCTAGAGGCCCCCATAAAAGGATCTTGGACGTAATGGGTAATAAGGAATTGATCGCTAGCCCCTTTCTGATGGGCCCGACGGAGTTTGGCCGAACGGGAACCGAACCCGTGGGGAAGATAAATGCAGTCTGGACGGATGCCGGGAGTGACCTTGGCCTTTACCGGATAGGAACGTTTTCCGTCCTGGTTCTCCAGCACAATTTCTTCACCGTCTTTGATCCCCAGCTTTTGGGCCACCTCCTCGTTGATCCAGGCCTGATTCTCCGGCCACTCATGGTGGAGCCACTCGTTATTCATGGTCCGGCTAAAAGTATGGACCGGGACCCGTCCATAAATAAGGCGAGCAAAACCTTTAGGGGGCGCAGGAGTAGGTTCAAAGACGGGGGTGGCTGAAAAATCTTCATCGGCAAAGTCTTCCACCGCCAGGTTAATCTTTAGACCCGCCTCACCGTAAATATTTTTGAAATTCTTCCGATCATAGGCCCCCTTGGCCGGAAGCACTATCAACCCCCCTTGGGCCTGAAGTTTTTCCAAACTGAGGTTTAGGCCCTTTAGTTTTTCTTCCAAGATCTCTTTTTCGGAAGCCGCGTGGAAGATATCAAGGCCCAGGCGTTGGGCCAGTTCCTTAGCCACCCAGAAGGGGGAACGGGCCTCTCCCAAAGGCTTCACCGCTGGTTGCCGAACGGTCACATAGCACTCCGGAAGACCGTCATATACATAAACATCATCGTAACGCTCAAGATAGACGGTGTCTGGGAGTACAATATCCGACCAGAGGGCGGTCTCAGTGGGATACATCTCGAAGGAGAAGATGAAATCGAGCTTCTTTAGGGCCTCCATGGTCTGATAAGGATTGGGGATAGTCTGGAGGATATTTACCCCGCATACCCCCCAGGCCTTGATGGGATAAGGTTTCCCGGTAAGGGTAGCCTTTATGATCTCATTAGTAGGGTTCCCGGGAATGGGGCCGGAAAAGGGGTATTTATCTTTTAAGGGTTCATCGGACTCTTGGGGTTCCACCTCTTTTACGGAATGGACATGGCCCAAAGAAATGGGGGTGGGGAAGTAGAGCCCGCCAGGAGTGCCCACGGCCCCGAAAAGGGCGGCCAGGATGGCCAGGGCTTGATGGCGATAGACATCTCCTTTCCCGTACCAGGTGGAGTGCCGCCCCGGGTGTATGAGGACCTGCGGTCTAGCCGCCGCCAGGATCTTTATGCCCTCCTCCATCTTGTCTTTAGGAAGATCACAAATTCGGGCGGCCCGCTCCAGGCTCCAATCTTTAACGGCCTTCTTAAGGGCCTCAAAACCTTTACAGTATTGGGCTACAAATTCTTTATCGTAAAGTTCATGCTGGATCACGTAGTTGATCCAGGCCAGAAGCAGCGCGGTATCCGTTCCGGGACGGATGGGAAGCCAGAGATCGGCCTTACCCGCAGCCACTGAAAATCGCGGATCCACTACCACCAGTTTGGCCCCTTTCGAGAGCCCCTCCACGAATTCCATCACGTGGGAGACGTGGACATTTTCCCCGATATGGGTACCTACCAGGAGCATGGCCTTAGCGTTGGCCATGTCGGTGTACTGCATAGTCCCCGAGGTGAGATAGCCCATAGTAGAAAGGTAGGCCACCGCCACTGGCCCTACACACTGAAAGAAGGCCGGCTCGTTAGAGTAGTTCTCGGTGCCAAGGGCCTTAAAGATCTCCCGCAAAGGTTCAGCCGAGGCCCCGTGGTCGAAGTAAGCCAAGGCGTGAGGGCCATATTGCTCCTTGACCTTCTTTAAGTTGTGGGCCACTTCATCCAGGGCCTCATCCCAAGAGATCTTAACGAATTGGCCTTCGCCCCGTTTTCCTTTCCGTTTTAAGGGATGGAGCACCCGGTCCGGGTCGTAAAGGAGCTTGACGCCGGAGTTACCCCGGGCGCAGACCCGGGCCTTATCTCCCCGGCCGTTAGTGGGGCTTTTGGGATGACCCTCGATCTTTACCACCTTTCCGCCTTTCACCTTAGCCACGATGGGACAGCGCCAGAAGCACATCTCGCAGACCGAAGACACCTCCTTTGCCCCCAGACTTCCAGGGAGACCCGCTCCCGCGGAAGAATGGGCTTGAGCCTTACGGAAAAAACCCCGAGAGGTGAGATCCAAGGTGGCCAACGCTAAAGAAGTTCCGGCCGAAAGCTTAAGAAAATCTCTCCGTTTCATGTGCTACCTCCCCTTTTAATCTATTGATGACCGCTAAGGTTAAGTCCGCTAAAGCCTGGTAAAAGGGGGCTGGCTGCGCGGCCTTTAAGGCCGCTACAAACCGCGGCAACCAGACCCCTAAATGCTGGGTCAAAAAGCGGGCCAAAAGCTCCCTTTGGCCTTCCTCTAAGAGCAAGGCTAGGAAAGAAAGCTCGTAAGAGAGATGATCTGCCAGTTCTCCTTCTTCCACCGGGGCCCAGCCGGCCTCCTGATAAAAGGCCAAGGCCTGATCGTATCCTTCCCCCTTTAGACGCCGATCCGAAAAGTAGACCGAGGCGTAAGGGGGAGCCGGGGTCCCCTGAGGAGAAGTGATAAAGAGACGGGTATACTCAATCTGTAAGGATTCCAAATCTGAGACCTGAAACTCCTGACCTTCAGAAACCCCCAGCCTTGAGGCCAAGGCCTGAAGGTAGGAAGAAAGTACAGAGGGTTTAGAATCTTCAGGGTAAAGGAAGGCCTCCGCTAAAATTCTCAGGTCTTCAGGAACAAGCATTACGGCCCGCATTTAAGCACAAACCCCCCTTAAAATCAAATGCCAAAAGGTCTTATGAAGGGCCAAAAATAGGAAATGTATTTCCTTTCAGGGAACTTGAATCAAAATTTCTAAAAATTATGGCTTTTTTAATAAATTTTTAACCTTATCGGAATTTAAGACTTAGCTTTATTTGGAAGCTAGAATTTCCATTAAGCGAGCCTAGGGTTTAGAAGGAATTTTCAAAAAAGGCGGGAGAGAAGTTCCCGGCTGCTTGGAAATTCGAATTAGGTCCAGGTTTTTATTTTAGTAATAGTCTTGTAAAGGAGGCGCTTTTCTGGTTTTTATACCTCCATGGCCTACATTTTGGAAGTCAAAAATCTCAGCAAGAGTTTCGGGGCCCTTAAGGCGGTAAACCGCTTGTCTTTTAAAGTTAAGGCCGGGGTCATCTCGGCCCTTATTGGTCCTAACGGTTCGGGGAAGTCTACCACTTTTAACCTCATCACCGGTCATCTCCGTCCCGAAGAAGGAGAGATCTTTTTTGAAGGGCATCGGATCGACGGTCAGCCGGCGGAGACCATCGCCCGGCTCGGAATAGCCCGCACCTTTCAGACTCCCCAAATTTTTACTCACCTTACGGTCTTAGAAAACGTGCTTCTTTCGGTATACCAAAGAATCCGGCCTGGGATATGGACCTCTCTGTTGCGGCTTCCCCAGTTCTTCCAGAAGGAAAAGGCCGCCCAGGAGGAGGCCTTTCATTATTTAGAAAAATTCTTTTTGGCCTCTGAGGCCCAACAACTAGCGGGAGGGCTTCCCTTGGGAAAACTGCGCCATCTAGAATTGGCCCGGGCCGTGGCCCTGCGTCCTAAACTCCTCCTTTTAGATGAAGCCGCCTCTGGTCTCGACCCCCGGGAAAAACAGGACTTGGCTCAGACCCTTTCCCAGCTTCCGCGGGAGGGGATTACCCTTTTCTGGGTAGAACACGACCTCAATTTATTGATGGAAATCGCCCAAGAGGTGATGGTCCTAGACCAAGGAGAAAAGATCGCGGAAGGTCCTCCCCAAGAGATCCAGCGCCATCCCCGGGTCATTCAGGTATATTTAGGAGAAGAGTATGCTTGAGGTCCAAAACCTACATCTAAGTTACGGCAAACTCCGGGTGCTTTCAGGGATCTCCTTTCACGTCCGGGCAGGAGAGATCGTCTGTCTCTTAGGAAGCAACGGGGCTGGGAAAAGCAGCCTCCTTCTCACCTTGATAGGGATAAACAAACCCCAGCAGGGACGGATCCTTCTGGAAGGGCAAGACATTACCGGGGCCTCCCCGCAAAAGGTGATCCGGATGGGTATGAGCCTGGTGCCTGAAGGTCGCCAAATCTTCTATCCCCTCACCGTGGAAGAAAACCTGGAGCTAGGGGCTTATCATCGGTTTCGAAAAGAAAGCCAAAAGGCCATCTATGCCGACCTAGAGAAAGTTTACGAGCTCTTTCCGCGGCTAAAAGAAAGGCGCAAACAAAAGGCTGGGACCCTTTCCGGGGGAGAGCAACAAATGCTGGCCTTAGGGAGGGCCTTCATGGCCCGGCCCCGAATCCTTCTTCTAGACGAACCCTCCTTGGGCCTGGCCCCTAAAATGGTGGATCTCATTATGCAAACCATTGTGCAGCTCAACCAAGAAGGGCTCACCGTGCTTTTGGTGGAACAAAACGCCCGCAAAGCCCTTTCCATCGCTCACCGGGCCTATGTCTTGGAGACGGGACACATTACCCTTCAGGGGCCGGCCCAAGAACTTTTAAACGATGAAGAGGTCAAACGGGCCTATTTAGGAAAGGAATATCGGGAGTTTACGGATTAAGGGGGAGAACATGACCATCCAGACCGAATATCTTTCCCAAGAAGAATGGCGTCAGTGGCACACCGAACTCCTGCAAAGCACCCTCAACCGCCTCTACCAACGGGTCCCTTTTTATAAGGAAAAATTAGAGGCCTCCCGGCTTCTCCCAGAAGATCTTACCCAACCCGAAGACCTGACCAAGTTCCCGGTCACCACTCGGGACGACCTTTCCAGACATTATCCTTACGATCTCTTCGCGGTCCCCCTACGAGACATCGTGCGGCTGCACGCCTTTCCCTGGTGGCCTAACCCCATCGTCAAGGGCTTTACTAAACGGGACGTGGAAAATCTCCGCCATTTGAACATGCGTTTCCTTTCGGCCTGTGGTCTGAGCCCTGAAGACGTCCTTTTTATCTCTCTAGAGCCTGGGATGGGGGTCTGGATTGAAGAGATCAAAGAGGCCGCTGAACACTTGGGGGCCACGGTCATCCCCCCGGAACCTCGCAGTCCGGAGGTGAGCCTGCGGATCTTGAAGGACTTTCGGGCCTCGGTCTGGGTCACCACTCCTTCTCTCATTCGGCACCACCGATGGTTAGCGGAAGAAAGTGGATACCGCCCTCCTCAAAGCTTACGTCTTATAATCCTGGTAGGCGAACCCCTCCCCGGAGCTGACCGGGCCCGTTTGGAAGACTTCTTTGGGGCGGAAATCCGTTTAGGTTATGGGATCGCCGAGGTCTTAGGGCCCGGCATGGCCTACGAGTGTGAGGCCGGAAAGGGCCTACACCTGGCGGTGGACTACCTTTTCCCCGAGACGGTAAACCCCCAGACCCTAGAGCCCGAGGAACCCGGAGAGCTCCTCCTTACCACTTTGGGCACCCGGGCCAATCCCCTTTTGAGGTTTCGGACTGGAGATCTAGTGCGTCTTACCTGGGAGCCCTGTAGCTGCGGTCGAACCACCCCCCGTTTACTTTCCATTGAGCCTGAAACCCAAGATCGAATCTCCTACCGGGGAGTAAAGATCCATCTTCCGGTGCTGGAAGGACTTATGCAGGAAGTTTGGGGAGTTAGACCCCGCTATAGCCTTAAAATCTTGCCGGAACCGGTCTCAGAGCTTCGCTTAGAGGTCACCATGGAAGAGGCCCTTTTTAAGCCCAGTATCGTGGAGCTTCACGAAGAGGCCCACCGCTTCGAGCGGGCCTTCTTCGAATTTTTCGGGCTCCCCTGCCGGGTTAAATGGGTGGAGGCCTAAAGATAAGGCTCTAAGGGCGCTAGGATACGATTCTTAACCCATTGGGGATCTAACCACTCCACGGGATTTACAAAGACCCCCTGGACCAAGACCGAAAAATGCAAGTGATCCCCCCCGGCCAAGCCGGTGGTATCGGTGTGGCCGATGATCTGCCCGGCTTCTACTTCGGCTCCAGGAGAGACCTCCACTCCGGCTAAATGGGCGTACAGGGTATAAAGCCCTAAGCCGTGGTCCAGGATCACGGTATAACCGTAGATCCCGAGATAGTCCGCAAAGACCACTTTTCCGGCGGCTGCGGCCGGGACCGGACTGCGGGCCACCGAGGCTAGATCTAGGCCCAAATGCCAAGCTTGTGAGATTTTGCGCCCTTTGTAATAGTAAGTTCGGAACTCCCCAAAATCCGATCGTTTGGCCGATCGAGGCAGGGCTCGCAAGGCCCCCCGGACCTGAAAGGGAAGATCGGAGACCTCAGAGGTGAGCCTGGCGATTTCTTGGTTGTTTTGGGCCCTAAGGGTCTCGTTTACCCAGAGAAAGGTCTGAAGCAAGTTCTTTTTCTGGGCCTCGGGATAGCGGGAAAGGAATTCCGGCATCTTTCGGGAAAGGAACCCCTCACTTATCCGCATCTTATAGCTGGGATAAGAGCGGCGTTTTAGATAATAACTTACCGGGATCTCCAGGGCGTTTCCGGCCTTATCTTCGGCTCGAATGGCAAATTTTCGGATACTCTTTTCTTGGACCGAAAGGGCCACCAGGGCCGCAAAGACCCCTTCCCCTAGGGGCCGCCCTTTAAAAAACCGGTTGTTAAGCCACACCCCTTGGCTCGCTACCTCCTCTTTTATTTGATAGACCACTAAGGCCGAGCCTCCCCTGGCAATGTAAGTAAGTCCCGAAAGGAGGGTAATGGCCGGGGGAGTAAGATCAAGCTGCAGGGAGACCACCTTCTGGGCGAAATTGCCCTTTAACTTCTCGCGCCAAGAGGCGTCCCAGGCCTCCACGATCACCTTAGCCTCTCCTTCCCGAAAACCGTATTGGACTGGATCTACTTCTAGGCTCCAAGTCTTCTCCTTTATCCTGGAGCCCTGAAGGAAGGTGGTGGGAAACTCCTTTTCCAAGAGGACCTGATCCCGGTCCTTTTGGGCTAGGACTACCCGGACCTTACGCACCCCGGCCCGGGCGTCGCGAACCTGGACCTTGAAAGAGAGCTTCCGTCCGGCCAAAGGAGAAAGCTCTTTCAGTTCCAAGACTGGAGGCTGAGACTCAAATTTCATGAAAAAAAGAAAGGTCGCCCCGGCTACCGCTACCAAGACCAATAAAAGAACCAAGATCTTGAAAAGGGTTTTCATAAGACCTCCCTTCGATTTCTAAAATTTAAAAACTTTCCTTAATCTACGTTTCCTTCGAGGATCTTGAATTGCACCCTGGTCTCCTCTTTATATCTGAGACCTTCGGGGCTCCCAAGCCTTGGCTTTCCTCCCAGGTCCTTTAAACTATAACCATAAACATGTCCAAGAAAAAAGGGGTTTTACTCCTAGTTCTCTTTTGGCTGGCAGGCACGGGTTTTAAATGGCCGGAGATCTCAAAGCCGGAGCTAAACCCCTATGTGCGTTATCGACTCTCAAAACTTCCCCTTCTTAACCGCTGGATAAAACCCCCGCCCCCACCTCAAAAAGCATATCAGGAGGCCCAGAAGTGGGTGGAGACTTTGGAGCGCCTGCGGGCGGAAAAGTATTTTCCCGAAGACTACCAAAAGATTCTAAAACGCTGGCAGAAAGGACAAAAATACTACCAAGAGGGGCGCTATAGCTGGGCCGTGCATTACTTTAAGAAAGTGGTCACCTCCGCTAAAGAGTTGGCCCAAAAGACGCGGACCCTCCGAGATAAAAAACGCCAAGAAGCCTGGCAAAGACTCGAAAACCTTCGAAAAAAATGGGCCCTAAAGAAGAAAGATTTTCCTTTAGAAAAACAGCTAAAGGTGGAACTGGCTCTCTGGAGACTCGAAAATCTGATTCAGATGGAAGATTTTGAACTCTTTGCCAAAGAAGTCCAGGAATTAGAGAAAAACTACGCCCTTTGAGCCCGCCGCAGGACCCGCTTGTCTCCTATCCGGATGGTTACTTTCTGGCGGTCTAAAAACTCTAGAAGAGGGATAAGGTATTTTCGGGAGGCCCCTCCGGTAAGCTTTCGAAAATCGCTTACAGTGAGTTCGGGATGTCTTTTAAGGAAATTCTCCACCAGTCTCTGCGCCTCTTCCAAGGCCTGGCGATGGAAAAAGAGTTTTTCTCCCAGTCGAACCAGACGCCCCTCCTGCACCAAAAGCTCAAACATAACCAGCGCCAGCCGGGGACGGGCTTTAAACCGGGAAAGGGCCTCGTCTGGGTCCGGCGGGGTGAAACGGGCCTTTAAAAAGAGTTTTTCGATCTCGGTCTTGAGGGCCTGGGCCTCTTCGGGAAGGACCGGCCGGTGCGAGGAGAGGC
>JALWWR010000211.1 GCA_026993045.1 Thermodesulfatator sp. | reverse complement strand
GGGGAAGAGCCAGGGAAGGCCCGTCTCGGCCCAGAAAAAGTCGCGCTTCCAGCCTTCCATGGGGATTACCTGAAGGGCGCCGGGGAGCTTTTGGGTCTCCTTGGCCATTCGAGCCAGCTCCCCCAAGGTCATGCCGTGGCGCAGGGGGATTTCCATAGGGCCGACGAAGGAGCGGTATTCGGGGCGGAGAATCCCGCCTTCCATGATCACGCCGGTGATGGGATTGGGCCGGTCCAGGACCCAAACCTCGACGCCGAGCCGAAGGAGCCACAAAAGGGTGCTCAGGAAAGTGTAACACCGGGCGCCCACATCCTGGCTATCGAAAAGGATCAAGTCGATCTCCCGGCGGAGGACCTCTTCGGCCAGGGTATGGTCGCCATAGGTGGGATAAGCCACCAGTCCCGTGCGCTTGTCCTCTTCAACGGGGACGGCGGCCCCATCGGCCCGTGCACCGGTCAGGCCATGTTCGGGGGAAAAGAGGGCTTTCAGGGGGACGCCCTGCTCCAGGAGAAGGTCGATATTGCGCTGCAGGGTGGCGCTTCGTCCGCTTCGATTGGTCAGGAGGCCCACTCGTTTTCCTCGGAGACGGGAAAGGAGGGCAGAGTCCGACACCAAAACATCAATACCCAAGCGGACCACAGGCAAGGGCATAAGTGGTGATCGGGCTTCAGAGGGGCTTGGGGGTCAGGATGTCTTCGGCCCTTGCCCCTCAGATTCCTCCCCCTCTTTGGCGGCTTTTCGGAACTCTTTCAGGGCGGTGCCCATGCCGCGCGCCATCTCGGGGAGCTTCTTGGCCCCGAAGAGGAGGAGGATGATGAACAAAATGATCAGAAGTTCCTGGACGCCAAGGTTCATGGTGCCTTACCTCCCCGCTGCCCCCCCTTGTACGGGCTTCGAGGAGAATTTACCACTCTTCCTCCTCGTCCTTCTCGGGCTCCTCTTCCAGCAGGTCTTCTTCCGGGAGCTCGGCTTCCAGGTTCATCACATCGGCTTCATATCCGGAGAGGGTTTCTCCGAAGTCTCGGAAATATTCCTCCAGCTCTTCGGCGTTGATCTCGCCTTCCTTCGCTTTCTGGGCCGTTTCGTCGATCTCCTCTTTCAGGCTGATGAGGTTAGACTTCAGTTCCTCCAGTTCTTCCAGGAACTCCTCGTGGCCCGAGGCCGAAAGCTCAAGGTCCGCGATCCGGTCCAAGAGCTCTTCAATCACCTCTTCCCAGCTCTCCATGTACTCCGTGGCGTTCTCCCAAACCTTGAGGATGGCTTCCTCGCTCATGCCGGCCATAGCTGGTGCCTCCTTTTTGGCGGGGGAAATTGATACCATAGGCCCAGAAAGCCGTCAAGCGGCCCTCTTCGTCACGGCTCAAAGCCGCTTGCAGATGGAGCCTCTTTTGCTTCATGTTCAAACTTCTATAGGATAAACCGCAAGGTCTTGACAAGAGAGGGGAGGCTTAAGCTATATAAGGGAGCAGCATTAGAGGAGGTGGGGGATGAGGATTTTATGGGTTGCGTTGGTCTTGGGGTTGCTTACGTTTTCCTGCAAGACAGGGGGTCTTGATAAGCCGCCGAACCCCTACCCCGGCTATTGCACGGAGGAGCCTGGGCATGTGTGGGGACAGGTTCACTATTCCGATGTTGCTGTGTCTCCTGATGGGGAAACAACCGCTTTTGTCTATTCCGGAAACCCGTATGGTAATCCCCCCGGCAAGGATACCATTGGGATTTTCTTTTATTTTGAGCGGGGGGATAGTTTTAGAGCCTTTCTTACAGGGTTGATATTTACTGGATTTCCGCTTCCGAGCGGTCTCGACTTTTCACCGGATGGCGATTGGATTGTATTTTCGTGGGGGAAGCAGATATGGAAGATCAAGGTGAATGGGGACAGTTTGACCCAGTTGACCTTCTCCGGGGAGAACTTCTACCCCAGATGGTCTCCAGATGGGAGGAAGATATCCTTTCACAAAATTATACCTGTTGATTCAAGCGGTATATGGATAATGAACGCGGATGGTAGCGAGAAGACAAAGGTAATAAGGGGATATGAGGCTGATTGGTCTCTTGATGGTAAATACTTGATATTTTCAGGTCTTGGAGGGAGTTTATACAGAGCAAATACTTCCGGGGGAAATATAGAGAAAATCTTAGACATAGGACATATTGGAGCTATTGACCACCTCTCAACCCCTTCTTACTCCCCTGATGGTACAAAGATTTTATTTGTGGCGCAGAGGCCAGGGGAGGGGCCGATGGTCTGGGTGATGGATGCGGATGGTTCCAACCCTGTGCCGCTGGCCTGGGGGAAGTATGCCAACTGGTCAAATGAAGGAGAAAAGATTTTATACACGAGGCCTGAGGAAGGGGATATTTGGGTTATGGATTCCAACGGGTGCAACAAAACTCCTTTTATCGGGGATTTTAACTTTTTGGAAGGAGGTGGGGGATGAGATCGAAATATTTATCTTTCTTCTTTATGAGCCTTGTTTTGTTGTCGTGCAATAAAGATGGGATTATCTCTCCTCCAATCCCTGAAGTTACTTCAATGGATATGGATCCTGTTGTAGCTCCACCTGGCAGATATATTGTTTACCTTCATGCCACGATTGACCCCATGGATACTTCAGGGTTGTATATTTTTGGACTTAGAGACAGGGGAGAAGACGCTGCTGTTATCTGGAGATGTGCGTAATCCGAACTCTTACCCGAACTTTAGGGAAACGCTCTTGCACTCCGCAAGAACCTTTTTCCTTTGTAAGGCAAGAAATTGAGGCCCGCTTCTTTGCAGAAAGCCACAGAATTGTAACGATCCGTTACAAATCCAGGAAAGGTTTATTTTTTCTAATACCTTGAGGCCAAAGGACTTCAGAAATTTTAGACTTTTGGCATCAATCTCCCGCCTATTTTCTATGAATTAAGTGAGAACAGGAGACGGTCTCCATGTGGACGAACAGGGGGAACATAGGGTATCCTTCCATGCACCCGCTTAAGGAAACAGGAGACCAAACCATGAACGGCGCCACCCTCATCCTCTGGTGCCTCTGGACCGCCCTCTCCGCCCACGCCACCCTCGACAAAAGCGGCCACCTCCTCCTCCTCACCTACACCATTCACACAACCTCCAAATCAGAAGCCATCCAGCAGGTCGAAATCCGCTTCCACACACGGGGAGAAACCTACCTCGTGGCCACCCACCGCTACCCCACCCCCGTCACCTCCCTCTCCGACACCTTCCCC